>JBFWIO010000288.1:0-4774 GCA_050255955.1 Victivallaceae bacterium | reverse complement strand
GATGCCGGAACAGGTTTCGTTCTCAAGCAGCATGGTGCGGTCAAAAGCGACCCCCTCGAAGCCGTCGCGGAACCCGATCAGCCGGTAGCCTTCGCGAATAATCGTCTTGCCCACCGCGCGGATCGCCGCGTTCAAACCGGGACTGTCGCCGCCCGAAGTCAGGATGCCGACACATTTCATTTTTCACTTGCCTCTCGTGTTTTGGCATGGTCACTGCCGGAATTTGAGTAAACTTTGAGCACCCCGCTGGCCTCGGCCGCCTTGGCCGCTTCGGCGAGAGTCTGAAAATAACGGTAGGTCGCCGCCTGGCTGCGTTCCGGAGTGTGTTTGGCGGCGAGGTTGCGGGTGTAGCGGCCGTTGACCAGGAGCCGCCGCCCCTTTTCGGTATCGGCGAGCTGAAGCGCCAGCAGCCGGTCGCAGATCTTGCGCAGTTTCGGACTCTCGATCGGGAACATCAGCTCGATCCGGCGGCTGAGGTTGCGGTACATCCAGTCGGCGCTGGCAAGATAATACTCCGGCGCACCGCCGTTCTGAAAACAGAAAAGCCTCGTGTGTTCAAGATAGCGGTCAACGATACTGACCACTTTGACGTTCTCTTTCTTCCCGGGCTTAAAGGAACAAATGCCGCGCACAATGAGGTCGAGTTTGACTCCGGCGGCGGCCGCCGCGTGGAGGCGGCTCACCACCTCGGGGTCGGAGAGCGAATTCATTTTGGCCACGATCCGGGCCGGCTGGCCGGAGGCGGCGAAGCGAGTTTCGCGGTCGATGAGATCGAGCAATTTTTTGCGCAAGTCAAACGGCGCCACCGCGATCCGGTTCCAGTCCGCCGGCGGCGCGGAGTAGCCGGTCATCACATTGAAAAGGTTGGCGATGTCGGAGCAGAGCTCGGGATCGCAGCTCATGATGCCGAGATCGGTGTAGAGCGCCGCCGTCTTGTCGTTGTAGTTGCCGGTCGCGAGGTGGACGTAGCGCCGGATGTAGCCCTCTTCGCGGCGGACCACCAGCAATGCCTTGCAGTGGATTTTGAGATCGCTCACCCCGTAGACGACGTGGGCTCCCGACTCTTCGAGTTTGCGCGCCCAGGCGATATTGTTGCCCTCGTCAAAGCGGGCTTTGAGCTCAACGATCACCGTCACTTGTTTGCCGTTTTCGGCGGCGCGCTGGAGCGCCCGCACCACCGGCGAATTGCCGCTGACGCGGTAGAGGGTCTGCTTGATGGCGAGCACGTCGGGGTCCTCCGCCGCCTCCTCAAGCAGCCGGACGATCGGCGAAAAAGTGTGGAACGGCGGCGCCAGAAGCAACGGCGAATTGGCTTCGATAATTTCAAAAATCGTACCCGGACGTTCAAATTCGGGCGGCATGATCGGCATCCAGACGGGTTCAAGCAAGCCCGGCGCGGCAGCTTTGGCAACCAGTTCAAAGAACTGTTTGAGGTAGAGCGGCCCCGGTCCCGGGTAACAGAACTGTTCCTCAAGCTGGAGCTGGCCGCGCAGCCATTCGACGAGGCCGCCGGAGACCTGTTCCGGCAGCTCCAGCCGGATCGGCTCGCGCTGCCGGCGCTGGAGCAAGTTGCGCTCAATGCGGGCCAGCAGGTCCTCAACCCCCTCACCCTCAACCGTAAAATCCATGTCGCGGGTGATCCGGAACGGGAAAAATTCGTCAATCCGGCAACCGGTAAAAAGCTTGTCGAGGTTGTCCATGATCAATTCTTCGAGCAGCACAAAGGTCTTGCCGGGCGCGCCGTCCTCGGCTTCGATAAAGCGCGGCAGTCCCTCGGGGACTTCGACAAAAGCGTAGACGAGGTCGGTCCGGCCGGGCGGAGTCATGCTCACCGCCAGCTCAATCGCCCCGCTGTTGAGGATCGGAAATGGATGCGACGGATCAACCGCCAGCGGAGTCAGCACCGGGAGAATCCGGACATCGAAATAGCGCCGCAATTTCCGCACCGTCTCGGCGTCGAGGTCGCGGGGTCGGCGAATCCGGATCCGGTGTTCCTCCAGCGCCGCCAGCACTTCGTGGAGAATGGCGAGGCGCCGGGGCAGGAGTTTGTCGAGCATTTTGCGCAGTGCCGCGAGCTGTTCCGAGGGACGCACTCCGGCGGGGTCGGGCTCGTCCTGTTCAAGCGCGACCAGCTGCCGCAGTCCGGCGATCCGGACCATGAAGAATTCATCGAGGTTGCTGCTGAAAATAGCCAAAAACTTGAGCCGCTCCAGCAATGGATTGGCGGTGGTCGCCGCCTCGTCGAGCACCCGCGAATTGAAGTCGAGCCAGCTGATTTCGCGACTGATGTAATTGGGGTCGCGCTTGCGTAAATCACTCATTATTATCGTCCCTCCAGAACATCGCCAAGGCGGATTTTGAGACCGAAGACCTCGCGGAACATATCGCCCTTTGCCTCCAGATAGAGACTCTCAAGATTGAATTGCGCCGCCTCGGCAACCAGAATGAAAAATTCATCGCCGCGCAACCGCAGCGTCATATCGCGCATGCGGTGGAAATGCGCCCGGTCAAGCGCGTCCGCCACCCGCAGGATCGCCGCAAGTTTGAGCACCAGCACCTTCTCCTCCGAAGACAACGAAATATATTCCGGATGGGAGGATTTCGGCCCCGCTTTGCGATGATAACGCGCGACGGTGGCGACGATCTGCTGCTCGGCGACGGTCAGTCCCGGAATCTGGGCGTTGACGATGAGATAGTAGGAGTGTTTGTGGTGCTGCCGGGTATCGACGAAGCGTCCGACGTCGTGAAGCACCCCGGCGACTTCAAGCAGCAACCGGCCCCGCGGCGGAAAGTCGTAAAAGCGCTTGAGCTTGTCGAAAATTTTGAGCGCGGTACAGGTCACGCTGCGGGCATGACCGAGTTCGATCCCGTACTTGCGCCCGATACCCTCGGCGGCGGCGATGATGTCGTCGTGAAAGGGATCGTTATGTATGTTGCCGACTTTTCGGATCAGGTCGTAAATCAGCGCCGAACGGGTGGTGGTCGCCGGATTGATCAATTCGCCGCAGGTGAATTCCTTGAGAAAATAGGTGACCAGACTTCCGCAGGGGGCCAGACTGAGCGCGAGGTGGTCGGGAATATTGAGTTTTCGGGCCAGCTTTTCGGGATCGGTGCGCATCGCCTGTCCGGCGAGTTTGGAGACTTCGGCGACCGGCAGCCTGATCACGTCGTGGGGCTGGTTGTACTTTTCCTGACGGACCAGGAGCCGCACCCCGGCGCCGATGCCGACCAGACTGAGCGGCAACTCCGAGCGAAGCCGGACACAGTCGCGGATGCGCTGTTCAATGGCGCTCGAATAGAGGATTTCGATGATCTCCTCGGCGTTGACCGCGCTGCGGCCGAATTCGTCGAAAAAGCGCACCGTACCCAGCGGCACGGCTTCACAGAACCGGAGCAGACCGCCTTCAAAGAAAATCACGATCAGAGAACCGGTGCCGACGATAAAGGCGATGCCGGAAAGCTTGTCGAAGTCGCAACTTTTGCGCAGTTCCTCGCGGACGGCGAGAAAGGTGATTCGCGCCTCCTCCTGGGTTTCGAGGATTTCGATGGTCAGACCGGAGTCGTTGCGAACGCGGTTGATCACCAGTTCGCGGTTGAACGCCTCGCGCATCGCGCTGGTCGCAACCACCCGGCAACGGGCGGCGGCTCCGTATTCGGAGAGCTTGCGGGCAAATCCGCACATCACCTCCGAGAGCAGCGATATATTCTCCGACGACACCGCCCCCTTGCGGAAGACATCGTACCCGAGATTGACCGGCCGGCTCAAACTCTCCAGCAACACCGGTTCGCCGCCTGGCGCGACTTCGAAAATATCCAAACGGACCGAGTGCGAACCAATGTCGATGATCCCGGCCTGAAAAACTTTTGCCGATTTTCCGCTCATATTCCCTCGCAATAATGCTATTATTAACTATAACGCCCTTTCGTTTCCATTGCAAGAGCCGAAGCGTATTTCTAACCCGAATTGAATCATGCCGGCAAGGGCGGCAGATTCACCCCAAAATAAATGTGTTAATTTTAACACAACGCAATAAAAAAAGATCATTTTATTCATATTTCACTTGAATTTGTATGGTTTTAGTTTTATCTTTCGCATAAAATCAACCATGGGGACACATCTATGCGTTATCTGACGATGCTGACTGCCGCGCTGCTTTCCGGGGTTCAAGCCTGGAGTGCCCAGCCGCCGGGGGAGCGGGAGATTTTTTCTTTTGAAACGCCCGCTGAAACGGCGAAGATCAGCGTCGCCGGGGGCGGAACTTTTGCGTTTTCGCCGCGGCATTACCTGTCGGGTGAAAAATCGCTGGCGTGGAGCTTCCAGCCGGGAAGTCAACTCACCGTCGAACTCGCCAAATTCTACATCGACGACCAGGCCGCGAGCGCTGAATACGGCAATCCGGCCCTGAGTTTGCTCGCCATCCATATTTACAACGAAAAGGCCCTGCCCGGCAAGGCTCTCAAAATCGAATTCGGCCGCCGCGGCGAAAGCGCGCCCGACTGCTGGTTCGACTTCAAGCTCGACTTCACCGGCTGGCGCACCGGCTGGGTCGGCTACAGCCGCGATATGAAGGGCAAGCCCCACCCCGACATGGATTACATCCGGCTGGTCGCGCCTGACGCGGCGGGCAAGCTCTACTTCGACGACCTGATCCCCTGCGTGATCCTCGACAAACGCCACCAGGAGCCGTCGGATCAACTGCCTTTCGTCAACTTCGACCCCCATTACGATCACACCGAAACCAACGGCAATCCGTGGCTGACTTGCAAGCTCAAG
>JBFWIO010000287.1:0-4786 GCA_050255955.1 Victivallaceae bacterium | reverse complement strand
TGGCCGCCGAAGACTACCGCTTCAAGGACAACACCAACGGCATGGGCATCGATTCGCTGATCGCCAGTTTGGACAAGCCCGGCATCATGACCTCGTCGGGCCAGCCCAAATACATCTATTTCCCTGCCAACCGCAGTGCCAAGGAACTCCAGGCCATGATCAAGCTGGTCGGAGCCAACGTCTCCAACGAAACGGTCGAATTGATCGGCGGCAAGGACAAGTTCGAAGTCGACGAGGACTTGAACTGCATTTTCTTCAACACCGCGCTCTATTCGCGCCAGAACATCGAGGACATGCTCAAGCTCTACGACGTCAGCCATCCCGAAGTCCGCGTCAGTTGCACCGTCTACGAGCTCAACGCCGAAAACGACGGCATGCTCGGTCTCGATTTCCAGTCATGGAAAAACAACGACGGCGCCAAGCTCTTCTCGACCGGGGTCAAGTATTCGCACAACTACAATATCTCCAACATGACCGGCATCGTCGCCCCGGACGGCACCATCAACTCGCATTTCTTCAACTTCGAGCCCAAGTGGAATTCGAAATTCCTCGATTTCCTGGTCTCCAAGAGCAAGGCCAAAGTGGTCACCACCGGCGACCTCTGCGTCCAGAACGGTTCAACCGGCAAAATTCTGCGCCGCAGCGGCGTGATGTACGCCGCCTCGGTCAAAATCCCCAACGCCCCCAACAGCGGCAACGCGGTGGCGGTCGAGCCGACCAACGACAAATTCAAGTTCGAGCTGACCATCACGCCGTCGGTGACCGCCCGGGCGAGCACCCTCGAAGTGACCGTCTCGACGGTTTCGATGCTCGGCTACACCTCCAGCGGGGCGCTCCGCACCGATACCTTTGACAGCAAACAAAAGGTCATGCTCGGCACCGGACGCAACCAGATTTACCTCGGCGGGATCGAAAAAAGCGAAGTTGTCAGCGTCTCCAACGGACTCCCTTTCCTGAAGGATCTTCCCGGTCTCGGCTGGCTCTTCTCAACCGAGCGCGAATCGACCAAAAAGACCCGGCTGGTCGTGGTCGCCGACTGCGAAGTGATCCGTCCCGAGGCAAAAGTCAACCAGGACGACCTCGCCAAAATCGAAATTATCAAGGGTAAAACCCGCAACGCGGGCGAAACCAATCATTACGGCTACAGTCAATATCTGATCGACCCTGCGACAAACTGACACGAAAGGAAACCGAAACATGAAATTCAAGAAACTGCTCACCACGCTCGCGCTCGGGGCCGCCGCCCTCGCGGGAGCCGCCGAAATTACCCTCAACGGAGCCGGTGCGACTTTCCCGTCGCCGGTCTACCGGGTCTGGACCTATAACTTCAGCCAACTCGAAAACGGCAAAATCCTGGTCAACTACCAGGGACTCGGCTCGGGGGCCGGGATCAACCAGATCAAGGCCGGCACCGTCGATTTCGCCGGCACCGACAACCCGCTTACCGCCCAGGAGCTCAAGGAAGCCGGACTCTTCCAGTTCCCGATGCTGACCGGCGCGGTGGTGGTGATCGTCAACCTTCCCGGCGTCAAGGACGGCGAAGTCAAACTCGACCAGAAAACGCTGGCGGATATTTTCCTCGGCAAAATCGCCGCGTGGAATGACCCCGCGATCGCCGCGCTCAATCCCGAAGTCAAACTGCCGCGGCTCAAAATCACCGTGGTACGGCGCTCCGACAGCAGCGGCACGACCTTTATTTTCACCAACTATCTCGCCAAAATTTCGGCGGAGTGGAAAGACAAAGTCGGTTGCGGCCCCGCCGTCAACTGGCCGGTCGGCATCGCCGGACAGAAAAATCCCGGCGTCTGCAACAACGTCAGCCGCATCCCGGGCGCCATCGGTTACACCGAATACACCTACGCACTGGAGGCGAAAATCGCCACCGTCAAGCTCAAAAATCAGGCCGGCAAATTCCTTGCCGCCAACACCGGAACCATCGCCGCCAGCTCTCTCAACGCCGACTGGAAAAACGCCCCCGGCTTCTACATGGTGCTGACCGACCAGCCCGGCGACAACAGCTGGCCGATCACCGGCGTCACCTACATCCTGATCAAAGCCAAGCAGCCCGACAAAGCCAAATGCGACGCACTCTTCGCCTACTTTGACTGGTGCTTCACCACCGGCGCCAACGCGGCCGAAAAGCTCAATTACGTCGGCATCCCGCCGGAAGTGATCGAACTGATCAAAGCCGAACGGGCGAAAGCAATCACCCGCTAAGGAGACTATGAACCAATTCCGAAAAACCTTGATCAGAGGCGAAGACGGCGACCGGCTGTTCCGGTACGCCGTCCTCGGCGGAGCTTTGATCATCCCGCTCTTGATGGCCGGTTTCTTTGTCCAGCTCGGCGCGAGCTCGGTACCGGCCTGGCGGGAGTTCGGGTTCGGTCTGATCACCGGCTCCGAATGGGATCCGGTGGCGAATCGTTACGGCGCGCTCCCGGCGATCGTCGGGACGCTGCTGACCACCGCGATCGCGGTGGCGGTGGCGGTGCCTTTCGGCTTTGTCACCGCGCTTTTTCTGGTCAACGCGCCGCCGTGGATCGGGAGACCGCTGAGTCAGGCGCTCGATCTCCTTGCCGCGATTCCGAGCGTGATCTACGGGATCTGGGGTTTGTTCGTCCTGGTGCCGGTGATGCAGAACCGTGTGATGCCGTTCCTCGCCGACACTCTGATGCTCAAAAAGGTGCCGTTTTTCGGCGATCTCTTCAACGGCTTCGGGATTCTCACCGCGTCGGTGATTCTCTCGCTGATGATTCTCCCCTATATTTCGGCAATCATGCGCGACGTCTTCGCGATGACTCCGACCATGCTGCGGGAATCCGCCTACGGGATCGGTTGCACCCGCTGGGAAGTGGCTTTTGACATCGTAATGCGCTACGGCGCGCGCGGCATCCTCGGCGGGATCTTCGTCGGACTGGGCCGGGCGCTCGGCGAAACCATGGCGGTACTTTTCGTCATCGGCAACATTCCGGCGATCCCGCATTCGCTCTTTGACAGCGGAACCACCATTTCGGCCACGCTGGCCAACAACTTCGCCGAAGCCGACGGCATGATGCGGAGCGTGCTCTTCGCCCTCGGTCTGCTGCTGTTGGCAATGTCCTTCGCGGTCCAGCTCTTCGCCCAATACTATCTCAGCGCCACCGGCGCCAAACGGGGGGAAAAGAAATGAATCCTCTGGCTCCTCACATCCTCGTCCGGCGCGGACTCTTCAAACGCAAGCTGATCGACAACTTTGTCCGGTTCGCCTCCTTTCTGGCGCTGGCGGCGGCGATCGGCGGCATGGTCTGGATTCTCGCCACCGTTGCGGTCCACGGCGCAAAAATGATCGATTGGAGATTCCTCACCGAGCCGACCAAGCCCTACGGCACCCCGGACTCCGGGGTCGCCAATGCGATCGTCGGCACCGTGCTGATCACCTTCGGAGCGGCGTTAATCGCGCTGCCGGCCGCGATCGCGGCAGGGATTTTCCTTGCCGAATTCGGCAAAAATACCCGGATCGGACACCTGATCCGTTTCTCCGCCAATGTGATGATGGGAATGCCCTCGGTGCTGGTCGGACTCTTTGTCTACGCCGTGCTGGTGGTGCCATCCGGGAACTTCTCGGGCTTCGCCGGGGCGCTGGCGCTGGCAATCATCATGTTCCCGGTGGTGATGCGAACCACCGAGGATATGCTCTCGATGGTCCCCGACGCGCTTCGCGAATCGGCGCTGGCGCTGGGGATGACCCGGGCCCGGGCGACCATTTTCATCGTCTGCCGGACCGCCCGCAACGGCCTTGCCACCGGGGTGCTGCTGTCGATCGCCCGGGTCAGCGGGGAAACCGCGCCTTTGCTTTTTACCGCGCTCTGGAGCGACAGTTGGCCGGGGAACTTCTTTACCGAACCGACCGCCAGTTTGCCGGTGATGATCACCGAGTACGCCACCAATTCGCCGTTCGCCGAACAGCACGCCGCCGGCTGGGGAGCGGCGCTGGTGGTGACCGCGATGGTGCTGATGCTCAATATCGGCTGCCGGCTCATATTCAAGGAGAAACATCATGGATGACCTGACCCCCAAACTCAAAATAGCCACGCGCAAGCTGAATTTCTTCTACGAAGACAATCATCAGGCGCTGATCGACAACGACCTCGACATCTTCGCCAATCAGGTCACCGCGGTGATCGGCCCCTCGGGTTGCGGCAAATCAACCCACTTGCGGGTCTACAACCGGATTTATGAACTCCACCGCAACCAGCGGGCGGTCGGCGAAGTTTTGCTCGACGGCAAAAATATCCTCGACGCCGACGTCGACGTGCTTGAACTCCGCCGCCGGGTCGGAATGATCTTCCAGAAGCCGACTCCGTTCCCGATGTCGGTTTTTGACAACATCGCCTACCCGATGCGGCTCCACTTTAAGCTGAGCAAGAGCGAAATCGCCGGGCGCGTGGAATATGCGCTCCGCGGCGCTTCGCTGTGGGACGAGGTCAAGGACAAGCTCAAGGCCAGCGGCCTTGCCCTCTCCGGCGGCCAGCAGCAGCGCCTCTGCATCGCCCGGGCGATCGCTTCCGAGCCGGAAGTGCTGCTGATGGACGAGCCGACCTCGGCGATCGACCCGGTCGCCACCGGCAAGATCGAGGAGCTGATCCTCGAACTCAAGAAGCGCTTCACCATCGTCATCGTCACCCACAACATGCAGCAGGCGGCCCGCATTTCCGACCGCACCGCCTTCTTCTTCAAGGGGCATATCATCGAAGTGGACAAGACTGAAAAGATATTTACCAACCCGGCCGAAAAGAAGACTGAAGAG
>JBFWIO010000286.1:0-4812 GCA_050255955.1 Victivallaceae bacterium | reverse complement strand
GCCGTCATGCTCGACCACCGGTTCAAAGGCAATTTCACCGTAAGCGCCGTAGCCGGTCATCCGGTGGTCTTTGCGCAAACCGCTGCCGCGGGCGGTCGGTCCGACCGCGCCGAGCTCGTAAGCAGTCTTCAAATCAAGCACGCCGACCCCGACCAGGCGCTTGCGGACGGAGTAGTCGTTCATCAGGACGTTGAAGAGTGAACGCAGTTCTTTTTCCACCGCATCAAGTTTGCCGAGGACAAACTTGCGCTGTTCCTCGTTGATGTCCTTGCGGACGCCGCCGATACAGCAGCTGCCGAGCATCACCCGGCCGCCGGTGGTGTACTCCATCGCGTCCATGATATGCTCACGGGTCTTCCAGAGCTGCATGAAGAGGTTCTCAAAGCCGAAAGCGTCGGCCAGCAGACCCAATGCCAAAAGATGGCTGTGCATGCGGTGGAGTTCGGCCCAGATCAACCGCAGGTAATTGGCCCGCGGCGGCACCGGAATGTTCATCATCTCCTCGATCCCGAGGCAGAAACTCATCGAGTGCATAAAACTGCAAATCCCGCAGACGCGTTCGATCAGATAAGTGTCCTGAACGAAATCTTTCTGCTCGGCCAGCTTCTCCAGCCCGCGGTGGACGTAACCGATCACCGGAGTGACCGAGACAACCTGCTCTTCCTTGAGCACCAGACGCAACTGCAAGGGCTCCGGCAGCACCGGATGCTGCGGGCCAAAGGGAACAATCGTGGTCATTTGACACCTCCGTCGGCTTTGGTATCGACCGCCGTCACGCTGACGCCGGGGACGCGGCAGAAGGGCCGCTCGGGCGCGCCCTCGGATAACAGAAAACGCTTTTCATAATCGAGGACCAGACCGGCAAAGGTAATGCCGAAAAGATCCTGAATTTCATTTTCGACGATCAATGCCGCGAAGCAGACCGGCGAAATGCTCGGCACTTTTTCCTCGCGACCGAGCTTGAGCTGAAGCGTATAGAGCTCATAGTCGAGGTCAAAGTGATAATAGATGTCGAAGTGGCTGGTCGAATCCACCGCGGTCATGGTCACGAAACGGTAGCCGCGCGGCAACAGCGAAGCGACTTTTTCAAGCACGTTTCCGACGTTGATTTCTTCATTTACGGTCATCAATTTGCCACCGCCTTTGCCGTTGCGTCAGTCGTCGCTTCGGGAGCCGGGGCGGGTGCCGCCGGGGCCGGAACGGGCCTGACAATTTTGATTTCCCGCACCGGCTTGACGGTCGCGGTATCCAGTTGTTTTCTGGCGAGAATGCCGACCGCTTCGACTACCCCGTCGATCATCGCTTCCGGGCGCGGCGGGCAACCCGGGACGTAGACGTCGACCGGAATTACCTTGTCGGCGCCGCCGAGCACGTTGTAGCAGTCGGCGAAAATGCCGCCGGTGGCCGGACAGACACCCATTGCCACCACCACTTTGGGCGACGGCATCTGGTCGTAGGCGTTGCGCAGGACGCGCGCATTGCGGTGGTTGACCGAGCCGGTCACCACCATGATGTCGGCGTGTTTGGGATTGCCGATGTGCACCGCGCCGAAACGCTCGACGTCGTAAAGCGGCGTCAATAGCGACAGGAATTCAATATCGCAGCCATTGCAGCTGTTGCAATTGAGATGCACGATCCATGGAGATTTCGCAGTTGCTTTGGTCATTTTGTCAACTCCATAACCAGATTAAGTTCGCCAGCGCCAGCATCAGCGGCACCGTCCACATATACCGAATCATCCAGCCCGGCGACAACCGCGAAAAGGCGTTGTCAACCAGATTGAGGAACACAAACACCAGCACCACAAGCAGCAGTCCGATCAGGATGCTGGTGTGCCAGAAAGCCATCACCAGACCGAAGAACAGCGCCACTTCGTAGAGATGCGCGATTTCGATCAGTCCGAGGAACGGCCCGGAGTATTCGAGCGTGATCCCCTTGACGATCTCCTGGTGGGCGTGGTGCGAAGTCGCCAAGTCAAAAGGAGACTTGCTGAATTCGATCGCCAGCACGCAGACGAATGCGAGGAACAAAAGCGGCATCGTCACCAGCAAAGGCTGCGGATTCTCAATCACCACCGACCCGAGGAAGCTGTTGTCCCGCAGATAAACTCCGAGGATCAGCAAAATCAGGATCGGCTCGTAAGCCAAAATCTGCAGAATCTTGCGCTGACTCCCGATCCAGCTGTAGGGCGAGCGCACGCTCATCCCGCCCAGCACCAGACAGATCGACGAAAAAGCGTGAACAAAGAGAATCATCAGCAAATCCTGTCCGAGCGCGAGCAGGAAAACCGTCAGCATCATGAAAATGAGGTGCATGACCACATACATGATCTGCGGCCGGTGCAAGGCCAGCGGCTCTTTGCCGAAAAGCTTGAACACATCATAAAAACTCTGCATCAGGGGCGGTCCGATGCGGCTCTGCATTCTCGCGTTGACGATGCGGTCAAGCCCCGCGATCAACCCGCCGGCAATCGGCGCGAAGATCAAAGCGGCGGTGGCCACCACCCACTTGTTCTGCAACAAATCCATCCATTCCGAACCATTCATATTGATCGAATCTCCATTTTTCTCAGTTGATGCCGACCCGGAACAGGGTGTTGCCGATAAGGACGATGATGATCAGCCAGGCGACCCAGTTGAAACACCGCGTAACCGGAGTTTCGCCGACGATACCGCTGAAGTACAAACTCGAAACCACCGAGTGCTCGATCTTGTCCTGAGCGGTGCGGAAATCGTAGCTCTTGCGGGCGGGATCGTCTTTGAGCATCGTCATGTCGATATTCTCCCCGCAGAGGAAGGGAAGCCGGACATTGCTGCTCTTGAACCGGCGCCAGAACAGGAAATAGTAGAGAATCGCGCCGATCGCGATGGCGGTGAAAATCACGATCCCGGAGAAGTTGGAGATGTCGTTGAAAGCAGTCCAGTTGGTCACGCCGACCGACTCAAAGGTTTCACGCGCCATCCGGCCGAAAACTTCGGAGAAAATCAGCATCGTGGTGATCCCCGTCGCCAGCACCATCAGCGCCAGCGTCGAAAGCGCGAACTTCATTGAACCCGGCATGATTTCTTTCGGCATCGACTCATGATAGCCGATGTTCTGGAGCCGTCCGATCCACTTCGCCCAGAAGAACACGGTCAGCGCGCTCCCGAGCACCATGAAGACCAGCAGAAACGGCGAGCGGATGGTCGCTTCGATCGCCAGCCATTTGCTCAACAGCATCCCGAAGGGCGGCAAAAGCATCGAAATCATCCCGATCCAGGCCACACAAGTGGTGAACGGCATCTTGAAGAGCAATCCGTCCATATCCTCAATATCGCGGCTGCCGATGACCTGTTCGATCCGGCCGATGCAGAGGAAGAGAAGTCCCTTGGAGATCGCGTGGAAAGTGATGATGGCCAGTCCCGCGGCATAAGCCAGCGGAGAATCGATCCCGGCGCAGGCAACCACCAGACCGAGGTTGGAGATGGTCGAGTAGGCGAGCACCTTTTTGCCGTTGCTCTGGGTGCACGCGAGCAAAGCCCCGCCGACAAAGGTAAGGGCTCCGGCAAAGGCGATCACGATCATCGCGCGTTCACCGTAGAACCCCGGAGTGATCCGCATCACCAGATAGACCCCCGCCTTGACCATAGTCGCGGCATGGAGCATCGCCGAAACCGGCGTCGGCGCGACCATCGCACCGAGCAACCAGCTCTGGAACGGGAACATCGCCGATTTGGTGAAAGCGGCAACGCAGAGCAGCACCGCCGGCAGGATCACCAGCTGTTTGTCCTCGGTCGAGAGCAGCACGTCAAAGCTCTCCCCGCCGGTCCGCAGCTTGAGGAAGAAAATCCCCGCCAGCAGCAGCACCCCGCCGAAGCTGTTGATGAAAAGAGCCCGGGTGGCGTTTATCCGGCGGGCGTCGCCGCCGTCCTGCCCGATCAGGGCAAAGGAACACAGCGTGGTCGCTTCCCAGCAGAGCGAGAAGTACGACAGATTGTCGGAGATCACCAGTCCGCTCATGAAGCCGAGAAAGGCGATGAAGAAGAAGAAAAACTGGCCGAGCGACGCCGCGTGACGCGGAGCGTGCTTCTCGTGTTCCTTCATATAACCGATCGAAAAGACCACGATCAGCGCGCCGACAATGGTCGTCACCAGCAGCATGATCCGGCTGAGGTCGTCGATCCGGAAGAGAGTCACCACCGCATTCTCGTCGGCATGACCGGTCATGGCGAAACTCGCAATCGCGAAACCGAGCTGGAGCAACGAAAAAATGATGATCCAGAAGTTGCGGATGCGGACCGCGATCACCCCGATGACCACGATAATGATCCCTTCGAGGAGACTGCCGACCCATTCGCAGGAGGCGGGAACCTGGTAAACCCAGATTCCTTCGGGAGCGTCAAGCGACAGCCGCACCAGCGACAATCCTAACGCGGCTACCGCGATCGCACTGACGACAACGATGAGATTCCGTACCTTTGCCGACGGCGCCAGCCAAGCCAGGCAGCCGAATGCAAGCGGGAGTCCCAACAACAAAAACATTGCCCATTCCGTCATGGTTCTCTCTCTTTTTGTTATGACTCGTTCTTTTGAGCCGATTTCAAAAGTCCTTCCGGTCGCCCGAAGGGTCTGTTTTTCCAACTCGCCGGAAGCGATTCCGGGACATACCACTGCGGGTATGCCACCTCAATCTACCCGGCAATTCGGAAAAACATCCTCTTTCGGATCGATCCGAAATGACTTTTGCAATCGGCTCTATTATTTAAAGATGTTTCCGGCGATCGACGATTTCCGCGAGGATGTCGATCCACCGCTCGATTCCCGCGCCGCTCC
>JBFWIO010000285.1:0-4812 GCA_050255955.1 Victivallaceae bacterium | reverse complement strand
TTGAAGTTCCGCACGTTGCCGTTGAATTCATAAAGCGTGTTGTCGCCGAAGACCGCGTTGAAGATGTACGACGCGTATTCGTGGCCGCGCTCAAGCGTGACCGGCTTTTTGAGTTCTTCACGGACATCCTTTTTCCAATCCTTTTCCCGTTTGCGGTAGTGGTCGAGAATGTAGGCGTAAACTCCGGGATTCCAGCCGGTTCCGTGGGTGCAATATTGCTCGATCAGTTCCGGGCGTTTGCGGAACCAGGCGTTGTATTCGGAGTTGTGGCCGCTCGACTCGGTGACGTAATAGTTGAGCGCGAGGTACATTTCGTTGCGGACGAGTTCCTCGTTGTAGACTTCCTTGCGGCCGGTGACCGCTTTGTGGATCAGCGGGTAGGCGTCGCGGCCCTTCCACTTGAAGTCGAGGTAGAACGCCTGGTGGTTGATCCCGGCGCAGAGATAGGTGATGTCCTCATCCTTGGCCCCGATCCAGCGGGCGAGCATCGACGCGGTGCCTTGAACCGAGTGGCAGAGGCCGGAAATCGCAAGATCCGGGTATTCGCTCTGCATTCCGCGGCAGAGCATTGCCATCGGGTTGGTGTAGTTGAGCACGATCGCCTGCGGACAGTATTTGCGGATGTCGGCGCAGATGTCAAGCATCACCGGCAGCGTCCGCAGCGCGCGGAAAATCCCGGCCGGGCCGCGGGTGTCGCCGACGTTGATATCGACGTTGTATTTCTTGGGAATTTCAATGTCCGACGCGAAAATCTTGACGCCGCCCTGCAGAATGGTGATCAGCACCCCGTCGGCCCCCTTGAGCGCTTCGGCGCGATCTTTGGTGACGGTCACTTTGGCGGGATATTTACCTGCTTCGATGATCCGGTCGACCGCGGTTTTGACGAAATCCAGCCGCTCGTCGCTGATATCCATCAGCGCAAATTCGGCGTCGCGGAAGGCCGGAAACGTCAGCAGATCCCGCACCAGGCCGCGGGTGAAGCCGAAACTGCCGGCTCCGATGAAGGCGATTTTCTTTCTCATAACCGATTCCTTAGTTTCTTTTTGGGGACGTATTTACAGTAGCCGCCGAAGCCAAAATGTAAATAGGAAAATCTGGCGATTCATGGTAATTTTGTGCGATTCTTCAGACGGCGTTCCAAAAGGAACATCTGGAGCGCATTGTAACTGTTGTGCCACAGGATGTAGAAAATCGGCCCCATCGCGGCGAGCGGATTGGCAAAGGCGAGGGCGAGGTACAAGGTGAAATTGGTGTTTTTCTGGCCGAGCGTCTGGCTGCTTTCGCGCCGGAATTCCCGCGGCGCGATGAAGTAACCGGTGACGAAGTTGAGCACGCAGAGCGCGAGCGACAGCCCGGCGATCTGCCACAAGATATCATGCGGCGTATCCGGGTTGCGGCGGAGAAAAAGCGAAGTGTCGGACGCCACAATGAGCAAACACAGCGACCACAGGGTGAAGGAATAGTTCCGGAGTTTTCCCGGCCAGTTTTCGGCGGCGGGATAGACTTTGCGGGTGGCGAGCGCCAGCAGCGCCGGAAGGATGATCACCCAGAACAGCGATTCGGCCACCTTGCCGGCAAAGGCGAAAGAGTAGTTGCCGGTCACCACCGGCAGCAGCAGCGGCAGTGCCAGCGACACCCCGGCGGTGGTGATCAGCACCCCGCCGACCACGAAACCGACATTGCCGCGCAAAAAGCTGATGATCACCGGCGCCGCATTGGCGGTCGGCGCGATGCCGGTGAAAAAAGCCGCCAGCGCCAGTTGCTTCATGCCGAGGAGATTCAAGATCAAACACGGCAGCACCGCGTAAGCGAGATTCCAGCCGAGCAATTTGAAGTGAATCCGCCGGATGGGCAGATCGGTCAGTTTGATTTTGAGAAAAACCAGAAACAGCATCACCGCGATGAAATAGCGGATGAGAAAAGTCAGGCCGCCTGCGACCGGCACGAAAAAACCGAACGTGAGCGGGACGAATATCATCGCCGGACGGATCAGGCTTTTGAGCATTCCAAGTTCTCCTGCAAAATGAATCATCTACCATACATCCTGAGTGCCGGAAAATCAACCGGGAGCCTTGCAAAAAAAGGGGCGGCGATGTAAAGTATGAAGGCCGCGCCCGGTTCCGCGATTGACAAGGTGGCCGGCCGGAAACACATTGAGGAGATTTTTCGCGATGGTTAGAACCCGTTTTGCCCCGAGTCCGACCGGGTTTATGCATGTCGGCAATTTGCGCACCGCCCTCTACGCCTATTTGCTGGCGCGTTCGCAGCAGGGGAAATTCATCCTGCGGATCGAGGACACCGACCGCAACCGGCTGGTCGAGGGCGCGGTCGAGGTGATCTATGCCACTTTGGCCAAAGCCGGCCTGGAGCACGACGAGGGGCCCGACGTCGGCGGCGACTACGGACCCTATGTCCAGAGCGAACGCAAGGGGCTCTATCGCGGCTATGCCGAGGAGCTGGTCAAGCGCGGCGCCGCCTATTACTGCTTCTGCGACAAGGAAGAGGAAGACGCCGCCGATGCCGCCGCCGCACCGGGGGGATACGACGGGCGCTGCCGCGCTTTGAGTCAGGATACGGTGGCGGCGCGCCTCGCCGCGGGCGATCCTTTTGTGATCCGCCAGAAGATTGATCGCAGCGGCTCGACCACCTTCGTCGATTCGGTTTACGGTGAAATCACCATCGAGAACAAGGTGCTCGACGACCAGATTCTGCTCAAACGCGACGGGATGCCGACCTACAACTTCGCCAACGTGGTGGACGATCATTTGATGGCGATCACCCACGTGGTGCGGGGTTCGGAGTATCTGCCCTCGACGCCCAAATACAATTTGCTTTACAGTGCCTTTGGCTGGGAGATTCCGACTTATGTGCATCTGCCGCTGATTATGGGGCGAAACGAGGACGGCTCGGTGGCCAAGCTCTCCAAACGCCACGGCTCGGTGAGCTTCGAGAACCTGATCTCCGAGGGGTATCTCGCCGAAGCGATCATCAACTACATCGCCTTGCTCGGCTGGTCGCCCAAGAACGATCGCGAAATTTTCTCGCTTGACGAACTCAAGGCGATTTTCAGTCTGGCCGGGCTCAATCACGCCCCGGCGGTGTTCGACTACGACAAACTCAAGTGGATGAACGGCGAATACCTCAAGGCGCTGTCGCCGGAGGCCTTCGCCGCGGTTTCGCTGCCGTTCTCCGGCATCGCCGGGACGGCGATTGAACCGAAGTGGGGGCTCCTGGCTTCGCAGCTTCAGCAGCGGGTATTGATCCTCTCCGAAATCCCCGAAAAAATCGGATTTTTCCGCGAACTTCCCGAATACGGGCTTGATCTTTTTTTCAACAAAAAGAGCAAAGCCGATCCCGACAGCGCCAAAGTGATTCTCCCCGAGCTGGCGGCCGCGCTCGAACCGGTCGCCGACTGGACGGTTGAGGCGCTCAACGCCGCAATCGGGAGCTACGCCGAGGCCAAAGGATACAAGCTCGCACTGGTGATGTGGCCGCTCCGGATCGCGGTCGCCGGGCAGATGGTGACCCCCGGCGGCGCGACCGAAATCATGGAAATTCTCGGTCGGACGGAGTCGCTCCGCCGGATCGGGATCGCACTGGAGAAACTGGCTTTATGATCTATCGCACGCTCGGCAAAAGCACGATGCGGCCGGGGGTGATCGGCCTCGGCTGCGAACATCTGAACGAACAAAGTTTCGAAACGGTTGACGCGGTGGTCGGTACCGCCATCGAGCACGGGATCAATCTTTTTGACGTCTTCATGCCGCAGCCCGAGGTGCGTTCGGCGATCGGCCGGTCGCTCCGCGGCCGGCGTGAAAAAGTGATGCTCCAGGGGCACTTGGGGGTGATTTATCGCGGCCAGTACGAGCGTTCGCGGGTACTTGCGGACTGCAAGGAATTTTTTGACGATCTTCTGCTCCGCTACCGGACTGACTACATCGACATCGGGATGCTCCACTTCGTCGATGATTACGCCGATTTTGAAACCATGGAGCGCAACGGGGTGATCGACTACGCGCTTGAACTCAAGGCATCGGGAGCGATCCGCTCGCTCGGCTTCAGCAGCCACGAACCGGTTTCGGCGCGCAAACTGGTCCAGACCGGCCTTTTCGACGTGGTGATGTTCAGCGTCAATCCGGCCTACGACCTGATGCCGGCGGGGTTCGACGCGTGGGATCTTTGTCTTCTGAAGGATTTTGAGAAACTCCACCATGTCGGCGGATTGCTGCCCGACCGGGCCGCTTTTTATCACGAGTGCGAAGTGCGCGGCGTCGGTGTTACCGCGATGAAGTCGCTGGGGGCGGGGCGCTTGCTCAATCCCGGGCAGACGCCTTTTGCCGCGCCGCTTACGGTCGGCCAGTGCTGCGCCTATGCGCTCGACCGCCCGGCGGTGGCGAGCGTGCTGGTCGGCTGCCGCACCCCGACTGAGGTCGAAACCGCGGTCGCCTACTGTGACGCGACTGCGGCCGAGCTTGATTATTCCTCCATTCTCGGCAGCGAAGCCTCGTTCAGCTTGTCCGGCCAGTGTATGTACTGCAACCACTGTCTGCCCTGTCCGGTCAAAATCGACATTGCCGCGGTCAACAAATACCTCGACCTCGCCCGCGCCACTCCCGACGCGGTGCCGCCGACGGTGCAAGCGCATTACGACGCCTTGAAAATACCGGCTTCGGCGTGCATGTACTGCGGCATGTGTGAGTCGCGATGCCCCTTTGGCGTACCGGTGCGCGAAAATATCAAGCTCGCCGATCAAATCTTCCGGCGGAGTTCGGCAAAAAAAGGCTCTTTTTGAATATTTTTACGTCAGAACTT
>JBFWIO010000284.1:0-4820 GCA_050255955.1 Victivallaceae bacterium | reverse complement strand
GCGCCTACCGGGGAGAACGCGATGGGTCAAAGGAGAAACACTCATGCAAGCGGCACAAGTAATCCGGCGTTTATCGTTTGATGAGTGGGGCGGCACCGAAACTGTGGTCTGGAACAACTCGCGAAATCTTCCCCATTTCGGAGTCGAGTCGGAAATTCTCGCGACGTCGGCGCTGAGCCGGCCGGGTGAGGAGAAGGTTGACGGGCAGTCCATCCGGCGTTTTCCCTATCTTTATCCCTATTTCCCGATGACCGCGATCCGGCGGGCGGCGCTTGACAAAAAAGGGGGCAACCCGTGGGTGCCGAAGCTTGAGCGCTATTTGCTCAAACAGAATTTTGATCTGATACACTGCCACAATCTCGGGCGGATTCTCGAATTGACCCGGCGGGTGGCGGAGAAGAAACGCATTCCCTATGTGGTTTCGCTTCACGGCGGCTGTACCGACGTGCCGGCGGCGGAAAAAGAGGAATTGCTGCGGCCGATTCGCGGCACTTTCTCCTTTGGCGGCGCGTTTGAGCGGCTGTTCCGGGTGCGGCGCGACGCGCTGGAGCGGGCCGACGGGATCATCTGCGTCGGCGAGAACGAGCTTGCCGCGCTCAAGGCGCAGTATCCGGACAAAAAAGTGCTTTTTCTCCCCAACGGAGTGACGCCGGAGAAGTACCGCGCCGAAACCTTTTTTGACTGGCGCGGCCATCTCGGCATCGCCCCGGATACCGAACTCATCCTCGATGTATCGCGGATCGACTACCAGAAAAACCAGCTGCTGCTGATCGACTATGCCGCTTTGCTCAAAAAACGCGGCCGCAAGTTCCATCTGCTGCTGATCGGCCCGGTCACTTCAGAGTGGTACGGCTGGAAAATCAACGAGAAGATCGCCGCCGAAAAACTTGGCGACTGCGTCACCGTGATCGCCGGATTGCATCCCGACGATCCCCGGCTGACCGGCGCTTACCGTTCGGCGGATTTGTTCATTCTGCCCTCCAAGCACGAACCTTTTGGCATTGTGGTGCTGGAGGCGTGGAGCGCGGGCGTACCGGTGGTCGGCGCCCGGGTCGGCGGCTTGGCCAAATTGATCCGCGACAGCGAGAACGGCATGCTCTTTGAGTCCGAGTCGCTCGATGCGCTCGACGCCGCCTGTGAAAAAATGCGCGGCTGCCGCGACGCGATCCGCGCCGCCGCCGGACGCGAGGTCAGCGAAAAATATGACTGGAATGTAGTGGCAGGCCAGCTTAAGGCCTTTTACGAAGAGGTGAGCCGCTGATGCAAATTCTGTTTGCCGGCGAATACGCCGCTCCGGTCGGGGGGATCGAGCGCTACATGGTCAAATCGGCCCGGATGCTGCGGCAAGGTGCCGGGTGCCGGGTGGATTGCTGTTATTCGGCGCAGGGCGCGGTCGATCCCGGGTTCGCCGCCGCTTTTGACCGGGTGTTCGGCGTCGCCGAGCTCGCCGGTCAAGGGCGGTACGATCTGGCGATCATCCACAAAATCCGCGACCCCGGATTGTTTCCGGTGCTGGCGGCGAAAGCCGGGCGCGTGGCGCTTTTTGTTCACGATCACGAGTATTATTGTCCCCGCCGTTCCTGTTACTATCCGGGCACCCGCCGCGACTGTCACCGGCGCTATTGCCGGGTGGTTTGCACGCCCTGCGCGCTGTTGCAGCGCCATCCCCGTTTCGGCGCGATCGTCTTCACCGTGCCGGAGCTGCTGCGGACGATCCGGCAGGCGGATCAATATGTGGTGATCTCCGACTTCATGCGGGGGAAACTTCTGGATAACCACTTCGCGGCGGAGCGGATCGTCAAGGCGGTGCCGGAAATTGACCTCGCGCCGGAGGCTGCCCCGGAACTCGAACCGCCGCATCTGGTGCTGACCGGGCAACTCGTCAACGGCAAGGGGGCGGATCTGCTGCTTGATGCCCTGAGCTTGGTCAAGCGCGATTTCCGGCTTGACGTCGTCGGACGGGGCGAGGAGGAGCCGCTGTTGCGCGCCCATCCGCTGGCGGCATCGGGCAAAGTTGTTTTTCACGGCTATACCGCGGAGCCGGAGCGTTTTCTCTCGCATGCATATGCCGCGGTGCTGCCGTGGCGCTGGCAGGAACCCTTTGGCCTGGTCGGTCCTGAGGCGCTGGCGGCCGGGGTGCCGCTGGTCGGATTCCAGACCGGGGGCGCCGGTGAATATCTGATCGCCGGCTTGACCGGTCTCGCCGCGCCGCCGCGCGATGTCCCGGCGCTGGCGGCGGCGATCGAGCGCTTGCTCGGTGATCATGCGCTGGCGAAGCGGCTCGGGAGCAACGGGCGGCAATTGGTGGCGGAAAAATTCTCCGCGGCGGCGGCGCTGCGGAGTTATCAACCTCTTTTGGAATCAGTACGATGAAAATTCTAATTTTGTGCGTCCCCTACGACGGCGGCAAATCGGGGGTGTCGGTTTATATCGACAACGTGGTCCGCGAGCTTGCCGCCGCCGGGCACGAGCTGACACTGGTGGTGGAGGCGGAGGCGGCTCCGTTCTTCCGGGGATACCGGCTGATCACCTTGCCGAAGATCTGCAACCGCGCGGTGTTCAGTATGTTCTACTGTTTGTGGGTGCTGCCGTTCCATATTCGCGGCGGCGGTTTTGACCGGATCATCGTTACCGCCGCCAACCGGCGCTTCACCGCCTGGGGCAGGGGGATGATGGTGCTGGCGGTGATTCACGATTTGTCGCAGTTCCATGTCGCCGGCAAGTACGATTTTCTGCGCATGTTCTACGTCAAGCGGCTGCTGCCGCACTGCCTGCGGCGCAACGCCGCCCACGTCTTTGCGGTAAGTTCGAGCACCGCCGCCGACGTGGTCCGCTTTACCGGCATTCCGCGCTGCAAAGTGTCGGTCAATTACAACGGCTACAACCCCGCCGGACTGCCGCTCGGAGCCAATGACGGCGCGGCCAAGATCGTCTTGTATGTCTCGCGGATCGAAGCGCCCGGCAAAAATCACGCCAATCTGATCCGGGCTTGGGAAAAACTGCCGCGCGAGCTGACATCGAGTTACAAACTGGTGATCGCGGGGGCGGACTGGTCGGGGGCGGAGGAGATTCACCGCATGGCCGAGGCTTCGCCCTGTTGCGACAGCATCGAATTCACCGGATTCATCACCAAGGAAAAATTGTACGAGCTCTATGCCCACGCTTCGCTATATGTCTTCCCGTCTTTTTTTGAGGGCTTCGGGCTGTCGCTGATCGAGGCGATGGCGTCGGGGCTGGTGGCGTGCTGTTCCAACAATTCGTCGCTTGGCGAAATCGCCGGCGACGCCGCAGCTACCTTTGACCCCGGCAACGTCGACGAGATGGCGCGGGTGATCGGGCGCTGCCTCACCGACGAGCCGCTGCGGCGGGAACTTCGCGCCAGAGGCCTGCGGCGGGCGGAGGATTTCAGCTGGAAAAAACATGCCGAAATTCTTGCCGGGCCGCTCAACGACGAGGCGGAGGTCTTCGGCGTCACGTTTTCCACCCGGACCATGGCGCAGGCGCTGGAGTGGATTGACGCGAGCATCCGCGAGAAAAGCAAGCGCTTCGCCGCGTTTATCAACGCCGACTGCCTGAATCAGGCTTATGTCAATTCCGATTACCGCGCGGTGCTTGCAAAGGCCGACATGGTGTGGCCGGACGGGGTCGGGGTCGAAATCGCCGCCCGCTACTTCAACACTCCGGTGCGGGAGAATGTCAACGGTACCGACATGCTGCCTTTGCTCTGCGAAAAGAAATACCGGATCTATTTGCTCGGCGCCGCTCCCGGCGTGGCGGAAACCGCCCGCCGGAACCTCGAAGCGCAACATCCGGGGCTTGTGATCGCCGGCGTTCACGACGGCTTTTGGCGGCCGGATCAAGAAACGGAGCTGATCCGCTCGATCAATCAGGCCCGGCCGGAAATACTGCTGGTCGCCCTCGGCTGTCCCAAGCAGGAAAAGTGGATCACCGCCAATTTGCCGGAGCTTGAGTGCAACGTGGCGATCGGCGTCGGCGGTCTTTTCGACTTCGCCTCCGGCCGGATTCCGCGGGCGCCGCGCTGGATGCGAAAGTTCAAAATCGAATGGACGTACCGGCTTTACAACGAACCGCGCCGGCTGTTCCGGCGCTATGTGATCGGCAATCCGCTGTTTTTGTACCGGGTGGTGTTCGGGCGGAAATGGAAAAATTGACAATGACCGTTTTTTTTAATTGATTTCATCCAATACATATTGTATAGTGTAGAGGAGACGGATCATCGCCTCCCCCCGATGTGGAGACCGACACTGCATGAAGTCGCCCCTGTTGCCGTTGCTGCTGTTGTTGTTGTTGTCGCCGGGCGGGAACACTGTCCGGGCCGCGGCTTTGCCCCCGGTCCGGAAAATACTGGTGATCCAGACTTACGACGAGAGTTTCATCGGCGACCGTTTGCGGGATCCGGAAATTTTCCGCAGCGACGACTGTTTACCCGATATCACCGCAGTCAAGCTCGACGTAGGCCGTCGGCGCGATCCCCATTTGTGGCAGGAAGTTTACGAAACGATTCAGCCTCTGCTCAAAAATGGTTATTTCGATCTGGTGATCGCCGCTGACAGCACCGCGCTTGATTTTCTGCTTGAACGCAAATCCGATATTCCGGACCGGCTGCCGGTGCTCGGCATCTGGTCCAAACGGGATATGGCCGAGTTGCGCAAACTCCACACCAATCTGACCTTTGTCGGCCCCGGTTATGATGTGCTTGCCTCACTGTCGGCAGGCAAGAAACTTTTCGGCGACGACGCCCCGGCGTTCGTCATCGCCGACGACACCGCCGAGAGCCGGGCCGATCTCGCCGCGCTGCG
>JBFWIO010000283.1:0-4822 GCA_050255955.1 Victivallaceae bacterium | reverse complement strand
GGTTTTTGAATTTTTCATGCCCGGTCCGGGTCCGTCCAGTTCCCATACCACCGGACCGATGCGGGCGGCGGCGGATTTTTTCAAGCGGCTGCGTTCGCTCGATCCGGCGGCGGCGGCGACGGCGGAACGGCTCGAACTTCATTTTTTCGGTTCGCTTGCCGCCACCGGCAAGGGGCACGGCAGCGACCGGGCGGCGGTGGCCGGCTTGCTCGGCGAACTCCCGGAAAGCTGCGACATCGCACTGCTGCGCCGGGTGCTGACGGTTGAATATCCGGCCGTCAAGATCGCCTTTGCCGGGCGGGAGCTGGCCTTTGACGCCGGCAACATTAGCTGGTGTTTCGGCGCGCATGATTATCCTTTTCAGAATACGATGCGGCTTCGTCTGCTTGATCGCGCCGGCCGGGAACTGCTCGACGAGGTCTATTACTCGATCGGCGGCGGGTTCATCCGCCGCGAGGGAGAAGCCGAGCCGGAACACCGTATCGTGCCCTATCGCTACCGCGGCATGGACAGCTTTAAGCTCCTGGCGATGAAGTACAATGTGGCGCCGGTGGCGATGCTGCGGGCCAATGAACTTGCGACCGGTTTGCATGCGTCGGAAGCAGAGCTTGACCGCAAGCTCGACTTCCTGATCGACACCATGTTTGCGGCGGTCGAGCGGGGGCTCGGCGCCGAAGGGGTGTTGCCGGGGCCGATCGGTTTGTCGCGCCGCGCCGGGCGTGTTTTCGAACGGGCCAACCGGGCCGGTTTGCGCGATCGCTTTATGGTGCTGCTGGACGCTTTCGCGCTGGCGGTGGCGGAGGAAAATGCGGCGGGCAGTCTGGTGGTCACCGCGCCGACCTCGGGCTCGGCGGGATTGTTGCCCGGTGTGATGTACCTGCTGTCGGTCGAGTGCGGCATGGCGCGGGCCAAGCTTCGGGACGGGCTGATGGTGGCGGCTCTGATCGGGATGATCGCCCGGGCCAACGCCAGCATTTCCGGCGCCGAGGTCGGCTGCCAGGGGGAAGTCGGGGTTGCTTCGGCAATGGCGGCGGCTTTGCTGAGTTTTGTTCACGGCGGGAGTCTTGCCGAAATCGAGTGCGCCGCCGAGATCGCGCTTGAACACCATCTCGGCATGACTTGCGATCCGATCGACGGCTATGTCCAGATACCCTGCATCGAACGCAACGCGGTGGGCGCGGTGACGGCCTATAACAGTTATCTTCTGGCCTCGGTGTCTGATCCGGCGAAGCAGAAAGTCAGTTTTGACGAAGTGGTTGCGGCAATGCTTCAGACCGGCCGGATGATGCCGTCCGGATTCAAGGAAACCTCGCAGGGCGGACTGGCTGTATGTTCGCTTTGCCGTTGAGTTGGGAAATGATGATCTTGCGAAATCAAAAACGGTTGTTGCGATGTGTGTTCGCTTTGCTGTCGGCAGGGTTGCTGGCGGCGGGCGGCTGCGTCAGTTACGATACGTATCGCCAGGAACGGGCGGAGCGGGCGGCGCGCCATTTCGATCAGATCCGCGACCGTGAGCTTCCCGGCGGCACGGTATTGACGCTGGTTGACTGCATCGAGCTGGCGCTGCTGCGCAACGTCGATCTCGAGGTCAGCCGGCTCGAAGAGAGGATCGCCCGCGAACGCGTGACCGCCGAAGTCCTCGGCATGCTGCCCGATCTCGAAGTCTCCAACAACTGGTCGATGCGAAGCAACCGGCCGGGCTCGTCGAGCAAAAGTATCAGCACCGGCGGTGCGACTTACAACTACAGCCAGAGTTCGGAAAAGTTTGAGAACGATTTCAAAATTGAAATGGCATTGAGCGTGCTCGATTTCGGTCTGGCCTACTTCGGCTCTTCGCAGGCATCGGACAAGGCCTTTATCGAAACCGAGCAGCTGCGGCGCACCGAGCAGAATCTGCGGCTTGAGGTCACGCGCGTCTATTTAAAGGTGGCCGCGACCCAGGATGCAATGGAGATCACCGGGAAACTGCTGGAAAAATGCCGCAACGTCACTCAATTGATCGCCGGTATGCTCGAGGCCAAAACCATTTCGCCGCTCCGGCTTTACGACGAATATGAGCGCTTCATCAAACTCCAGCAGCGGTTGATGGAATATCGCCGCAGTTACGAGGACGGCTGCATCGAATTGCGCGCATTGCTCGGGATGGCTCCGACAAGCCAGATCCGGCTTGACACTTCGATGCTGCGCCGGTTGCCGACTTTCGGCACGCCGGATATTGAGATGCTGGAGCTGGCGGCACTGACCCAGCGCCCGGAACTGATGAGCATGGACATGCAGGCGCATGTAACCTTGACCGAATCGCGCAAGATCATTCTGATGATGTTTCCCAACGTCCGGATTTTCACCGATTGGAATGACTCAAGCAATATTTTTCTTTACAAGAGTTCGTGGTTCGAACTCGGCGTGCGTGCCGCCTACAATCTCCTGAAACTGCCGCAGCAGGTTGCCCGCTACCGGGTGACCCGGGCGGAATTCGACGCCATGGACACCCGGACGCTGGCCCAGACCATCGCGGTGATGGCCCAGGTGCGGATCGCCCACGCCAATCTGCTTGAAGTCCGCGATAAATACGAACTCGATGAAAAAGTCTATCAGGTTTACCAGGCCCATCTCAGCCAGGCCGAGAAGAATGTCGAGTCCGGGGGCGCGCTGTCCCAGCTGGAACTTGACCGGATGCGCATCGAATGCGCTGAAACCGATATTCAGCGGGTGATTTCACTGAGCCGCTGGCTGCTTGGTAACTATCAGCAGATGAACGCCGCCGGAGTCTCCACGCTGGATCCGGAAGTGCTTGACAAAATGGCTGCCGAGGTGGTTCCCGAAAGCGATAAAACAACCGGAAAAACAGCCGCAAAAAAGAGCGAATAACAGTTTTTTTTAGAAAAAAAAGCGATCCGCGGAAAAAGTTCCTTGAAAAGACTTTTTCCGTGTGCTATTGTCATCGTTGAGTTTTTGTATCTTAATTGCAAATATATGTAAAATTTTTATAGGATCGGTGCGTTATCCGGTGCAGAGGAAAAATGCTCCGGACCGCCGACAAGAGAGGAAGTGATTATGTATCAACTCGAAGACCGCATCCTGTTCGACGGCGCCGCCGTGGTCGACGTGGCGGCCGCCGCGCAGCAGCAGGCCAACGACACCGAGTCGCAGCAGCCCGATGCCGATAAAGCACAAAACGCAAGTTCCGAAAACACGGAGCATGCTTCGTCGCCGTCCGCAGCGACCGATGCCGGGTCGTCTTCCGATTCTCTCTCTGCGCTCCTCGACAGCGACCATTCGGCGGCCGAACTTGCGGCCGCGGCGCTGCCGGAGTGGAACGGCGGCGAAAGCAAAACCAATGTACTTGTGGTTTCCGACGCGATCTGGCATACCGAGGGCCTGCTCTCCGGGGTCAAGGACGGCACCGTGATCATTCACTTCGATCCCGCCAAAACCACCGGCGCCGAACTTTTGCAGATGATCAAGGATGCGCTTGGCGACCGTCAGGCGGACAGCATCGGCTTCCTCACCGGGGCTTCGCGCGACGGCCAGTTTTCGGTCATCGCCGACGGCAAAACTTCGCTCGGTTCGCTTGGCGATGATGCCCAGCAGCAGTTCTGGAGCGGGCTCGGGAATATGATCAGCCGGGATGGGCGGATTGATCTTTTCGCCTCCAAATTGGCCGGTGGAGAAACCGGGCGCGACCTGATCGACGGCATTGCCGGACTGACCGGCCGCGAAGTCAACGCTTCGACCGACGTCACCGGCGACGTGGACGCCGGCGGCGACTGGGATCTGGAGTACAATTCCGCCGACCGCTCCGGCAATCACGCCGCATCCGGCCTGATCGCCGATTATTTCGACACCGCCGCACTCGACACTTACGATCACTTGCTGAGCGGTGCCAAGGAGATCGCCTTCATCAATCCGACCGTGCTCGGCCAGGAGTCGATCATCGCCGGGCTGGGGCCGGACGTCGAGGTGGTGTTCCTGCCTCGTGAGAACGCCTTTGAATTCATGACCGATTATCTCAAGGACTGCGACGATCTTGACGCCGTCCATATTTTCACCCACGGCGAAGAAGGGCAGTTCATCCTCGGCTGGACCGAGAATGTGGATTCCGATTTCATCAACTCACATCGCGAAGATTTCGCGACCTGGGGCAAGGCGATGAATCAGACCGGCGACATCATGGTTTACGGCTGCAACGTCGCCGCGGATGCCGGAGGTGAAAGTTTTGTCGATCTTCTGGGTGAAGTGACCGGCCGCGACGTGGCCGCCTCGGCGGACCGGGTCGGGTACGGCGGCGACTGGATCATGGAATACGCGTCGGGCCGGATCGAAACCCACGGCTACGTGTTCAACAACTATTTCTATTCGCTCGCCCAGTGGACGGTCAAGAACAACGCCGACGACCCGGTTTCCAGCCCGGGCGCGATCAACCGCTCCGACTTGTCGCTGCGTGAAGCCGTTTACCTTTCGCAGGACGGCGACCTGATCGTCTTTGACACTGCGGAAAATATGGCCAAGAGCACCCGCAACAACGATCAAACCACCGTTTACACCATTATGCTCTTTGACACGCTGGTGATCGACAAGAATATCACCATCGACGGCACCATTCAGATGCCGGGCACCCCGACCCGTTACCGCCAGGTCGTGCTCGACGGCACCAACACCTCCGAAGTGGTGCTGAGCTGGGGCACCACGGTCAGCGCGAATACCATTACCCGCAACGGAATTCGGGTTGACGGCGATCTCGGCATGGTTCAGCTCAACTCGCCGGGATGGACCTGGAGCGATTACAATATCTTTGACTCCAACGACAATTATATCTCCGACG
>JBFWIO010000282.1:0-4809 GCA_050255955.1 Victivallaceae bacterium | reverse complement strand
AGCGTCACGACCTTGTACTTGTCGGGAGCGAGGAATTTGACTTCGACCAGCCGGCTGGTGCCGCGCGCAGTGACGATCTGCTTTTGGACGTAACTTTTGGCATGGAGAAAAACACCGCGCGGGTCGCGGGCTTCAAGCATCTTTTTTTCGAGCACCGAAAGGGTGATGTCGGGCGAGGAGTCGATCTCGTCCGGACCGAAGACACAACCGGCGAGCAGCACTCCGGCAAGCGTAACAATCAGGAATGCGTTTTTTTTCATGTCGGAACCGATCTCATTGGATTTTGTACTGTCATGCGTAGAAATGTACCATTTTTTTCATCAATTGCAAGCGTAATAACCGGGGAAACTTCAAAAAAGCCGTTTTGGTACTTGACAGAGTACAAGCCAGCGTGATATGTTAGACTATCGCATATACACCCGGACGCGCGCGTGACGCGTAGCATAAGCAATCGGAAAGCATTATGAAAAAATTGTTGATCGTCGAATCGCCGACCAAAGCCCGGACCATCACCCGGATGCTCGGTCAGGATTATACCATTCTCGCCTCGATGGGGCATGTCCGCGACCTGCCGGAACACGCTTTCGGGGTTGACCTTGAGCACGACTTCACCCCGCTCTACGTCGACACCCCGCGCAGCAGCAAGATCGTCAAGGAACTGCGCGCCGCCGCCAAAAAGGCCGATGAGATTTATCTCGCCCCCGACCCCGACCGCGAAGGGGAGGCGATCGCCTGGCACCTCGCCGAAGTGCTCAAGGACGCCACCAAACACCCGTTTCACCGGGTGACTTTTCACGAAATCACCAAAAGCGCGATCCAGCGCGCGCTTGATGAAAAAACCTCGATCAATCTCGATTTGGTCGATGCCCAGCAGGCGCGCCGCGTACTCGACCGGATCGTCGGATATCAGGTGAGTCCGCTCCTCTGGTCGCGGCTGGAAAAGGGCATCAGCGCCGGGCGCGTCCAATCGGTCGCGCTGCGGCTGGTGGTCGAGCGCGAACGCGAAATCCTCAACTTCGTGCCGGAAGAGTACTGGGTCTTCAGTCTGGTCTTCCGCATCGCCGACGGCCGCGAATTCGCGGCGCGCCTCTTCAAAATCGACGGCAAAGACTTCAAGGTCGGCAACCTCGACGAAGCCCGGGCGCTGCTTGACGCGGTGCTAAAGGGCTCCGCCCCGGAAGTCGCCAAAGTGACCACCGCCGAACGCCGCCGCAACGCACCGCCGCCCTTCACCACCAGTACCCTCCAGCAGGCGGCGAGCAACAATCTGCACTACACCGCGACCAACACCATGCGCTTCGCCCAGAACCTCTACGAAGGGGTCGAGCTCGGCGCCGGCGGGCCGGTCGGTCTCATCACCTACATGCGTACCGACTCGGTGACCATCGCCCGCGAAGCCCAGGAGGCGGCCCGCGAATTCATCGTCGGCCATTACGGGCCCAATTTCGCCCCCGCCAAACCCAACTATTTCAAAAACAAAGCCGCCGCCCAGGAAGCCCACGAAGCGATCCGGCCGACCGACGTCAACCGGACCCCGGAGTCGCTTGCGCCGTTTCTCGAAAGCAGCGAGCTCAAGCTCTATACATTGATCTGGAAACGCTTTGTGGCAAGCCAGATGAGCCCCTGTATCCAGAACCTCACCACCGTTGACGCCGGCGTCCGCGGAGCCGACCGTCGCGAGTATACGTTTCGCGCCACCGCCACCGTGCCGGTCTTCGCCGGCTTCACCGCCGTCTACAACGACGAGGGCAAGGCCAAAGACGAATCCATCGAGGAAGCGGCGCTCCTGGGATCGCTCCGGGAACGCGAAAAACTCGCGATTTCGTCGGTCGAAAAAGAGCAGAAATTCACCGAACCCCCGCCGCGTTACACCGAAGCCTCGCTGATCAAGGAACTCGAAGAAAACGGCATCGGCCGGCCCTCGACCTACGCCTCCATTTTGCGAACCATCCAGCAGCGCGACTATGTCACCCGCGAACAGGGGAAGCTTGTGCCGAGCGAACTCGGGTTCCGGGTCACCGACTTTCTGGTCGAGCACCTGCCCGAGCTCTTCGACGTCGGCTTCACCGCCGAAATGGAGCGCAAACTCGACGAAATCGAGAACGGCAGCGTCAAATGGACCAAAATGATGGCCGACTTTTACCAGCAGTTCGGCCCCTGGCTGGAAAAGGCCAAACACAGCGACGCCCCCGCCAGCGAGAACGCCGAACTCCTGATCCGCCGCCTCGCCAATCTCCAGTTCGCCCCGCCCGACAAGCGCGGCAAACGCACCTACGACGACGGCAAATTCTACCGCTCGGTGGCCGAGGCTTTCGCCGAAAAAGGCAAGATCACCGCCCGCCAGTATCAGGCGCTGCTGGCATTGGCCGCCAAATACGAAAGCCAGCTCGGCGGCAAAGTTGAGCTCCCCGAAGCGCTGGCCGAAGACCTCAAAGCCGCCAACGAACGGATCGCCGCCCGCGAGGAGAAAGCCGCCGCCACCGCGGTTTCGGATGAGTTGAAGGGCGATTACCAGCGGCTGTTCGCCGCCTTTGACAAAGTGACCTGGGAAGCGCCGACCGCGCGCCGCGGCCGGACTTACGATGACAAGAAGTTCTTCACCTCGCTCAAGCGCCAGGCCCTCGACGGCAAAATGCTCTCGGAGAAACAACTCGGCGCCCTCGCCCGGATGGCCGAAAAGTATCAGGGGGAACTCACCGATGCCGATTTCGTCCGGACCATGCTGGCGATCCCGGCGGCGGCTCCGGCCGCAACCGGCGATGATTCCGGGAAAGGGGCCGCCGCCGACAACGGCGCGGCCGCGATGCTGGAGCGGCTCGCCAAAGTCACCGAATGGGCGGCGCCGACCAAAAAAGGGCGCTTCACCTACGACGACCGCACCTTTTTTGAGTCGATTGCCAAACAGCATGAAGCAGGGCGGACTTTGAGTCCGAAGCAGCTCGCGGCGTTGTCCAAGATGGATGCCAGGTACGCCAAAAAAGCGGAATGAAGTTACGGCGTTTGACCACCGCAACGGGGAAACCCGTTGCGGTTTATTTTTGCTTCGGAGCCGATTTCAAAAGTATTTGCGGATGATGAAAAAATGATCGCCGATGGCCGACGCCGTCCGGCATTGAGCGGCTTTACCCTCAGCGGTAAAGCCCGAAAGGTCGGACAAGTCGGACACGGTGAGCGTTTTTCAGCGCCGCAGAGAGTTTTGAAATTGGCTCTTCGGAATGGTAATGGCGTAAAGCGTGTTGCAAACCGCCATCACCGCGGCAAAGGTGAAAAGCACACCGACCCCGAATTCCCGCCATATCCAGCCGCCGGCCAGCGCGGCCAGCACACTGATCAGGTGGTTGATCGAGATCCCGGTGGTCAGCGTCGAAGTGACCTCGTCCGGGGTGTCGGAAATCGCCTTGACATAGATGCTCGAAGCCAGCGAGGCATTGCTGATCACCGCGTCGAAAATGTAATTGGCGATCACCATATAATAGGCCACTTCCAGCGGAAAAAGCTTCGGTGCGAAACCGTAGACCAAACAGACGAAAAAGAGGAATACGGTGTCGTAAATCATCGTATTGCGGTAGCCGATGCGGTCGATAAGTTTGCCGACGAGCGGTCCCGCGAAAATATTGACCGCCGCGCAAACCCCGGTCAGCAGCGCCATCTTCCGGGTATCGAAGCCGTAGATCAGGATCAGCACAAAAGGCGCGAAGGTGAGAAAAATCTGTTTGCGCGCGCCGTAGAAAAGCTCCAGCATATAGAACTTGAAATATTTGCGATTGAAGTAGAGCCGCGGCCGCCGGACGGTTTCGCGAATATCGCTTTTTTGGGTCGCGATGCAGCAGAAACTCCCGAACAGGAAAACGCCGATCAGCAGCCAGGCGAGATTGTACAGCAGCGCCGGATGCTCCGCCGCGAGTTTTTCCGTACCGAAGTAAAACAGCGCCGCCGCCGCCAGCGCCCCGACCAGTTGCCCGGTATACCCCACGCTGGAAGTCAACCCCAGCGACCGCCCCTGCATGCCGGGCTTGGCAAGGTGCATTGAGAGCGAATTGCGGACCGGCATCAGGATATGTTCACCCGCGCTCCAGAAAATCACCAGCACGGTGAGAAAAACCCGGTTGGCGCCGACAAACATCAAAGCGCAGCTCGCGAGCATCCCGATCACCAGCCCGGTCCGCAGCACTTTCCACTCGCTGAAGCGGTGCATCAGCGCCAGGATCACGATCAGGAACAACCCCGGGGTTTCGCGGAAGAACTCCAATATCCCCCGGTCGTATTCATTGAAATGCTGAATCTGGACAAGGTAGTTATTGAGCACCCCGTAGAAACTTCCGAATGCCATTCCGAAACACAGTGCACTGGCCAGAAACGCGCCCGCCCCGGTCCCGGACTCAAAGGTCCGGCGAAACAACTTTCGCGTCTTCGCAAACATCCTCAAAACTCCTCGCGAACCAGCCGCAGCTTCTCGCGAATCCGCCCGAAAATCGCCTCTTTTGACTCGTTTGACAGCCGGAACACCGGCAAAAACACGCCCAATGCCCCCAGCAGCATTCCCGCACCGTCAAGCAGCGGAAAAGCCGCCGCATAAATATCTTTTTCGATCGTCTCCGCATATCCGCAGCGGCGCAAGGACGTCAGCGCCCGGTCGAGAGCGGCCCGGTCGGCAATCCCGTCCCAGGCGTCTTTGGGAAACCCGTTGCGCCGCAAATAAAGCTCAAGCTCGGCCGGCGCCGCATAAGCGAGCAGAATCCGGGTCGTCACCAGCTCGCATCCCGAGCGCTCCTGCTCGGCGTTGCGGATATCCACCACCACCGGCGAATC
>JBFWIO010000281.1:0-4847 GCA_050255955.1 Victivallaceae bacterium | reverse complement strand
TTCAATCTGATTCAGAAAAGCCCGCCCCCGCTCAGTCAGCATCTCCCGGTCGCGTGACTCCTCGGACAACTCGGAACGGAAGCGTTCAAACGGCGACACGGTTTCGGTTTCGATCTTCTCCAGTTCCTTCTCGATTACCGCCTGGCGGCGCAACGCACCGTTAAGTTCGGCGACCGCGGCGAGAAGTTCCCTGCGCTCCGCTTCGGGATCGGAGCCGTCCGATTTCTCCAGAATCATCACGATTTTCTCGGAATAAGGCAACACTTCGGCGGGAAATCCGAAAGCGAAATCGCGCAGCCGCCGGATCTGGTCGAGCCGGATGTTGACGGCGTCGGGGTGACGATTTTTGAACAGCAACGGCAAGGTTTCAAACGAGGCTTTGGTTTTGTCCGCACCCGGCTTCACTTTGCCGTCGTTCCCGAGCGGGAAATATGCGATGGTCAGCACCTCCGGCAGCAGCGCTTGCGAATGGTCGCCCGGGCGCGGCGTCCGGGAGTTGAAAGCCAGCCGTTCGGCGGCCAGTTGCAGCATCCGCTCCGCCGACACCCCCGGCGACATCGCGCCGAGCACCCGCCGGATGGTCATGTCGTACGCCTCCTCCGGAGGGCGGTTGTTGGATACAATCATCATCACATAATCGCCGAGGGCGTTGTCCTTGAGCGAAGAAGCCGCTGAGGACGTTTCCAGGAGAAAACGCGAAAGTTCCTCAAAAGCCTGGAGCGCCGATCCGCTGAAACGCGAATCCGCAACCAGCGTCAACTCCCGGAAATCAGGCATATTGCCAATCATCAGCAACGCCCGCAGAACCGGATAGTAGCGGATGTTGCGGGCGATCCGTCCGCTGCTGCGATTGGCGGCGACAATGCCGTCGAGCCCCGCACCGATCCACTCCGGCAGCGGACGTGAACCCTCGACCGCGGCGAAACGCGCCAGCAGCAGTGCGCGAACCAGTTTCCGGCGAAACAGCGGATCATTCTGGTAGACTTCATAAAAGCGGTCGCCGAGCAAAATATCAGTCCGCTCCGTCGTCCGCCGCATCTCCAGCGCATCGCTCCGGCGCGCCGCCGAAAAAATCACCCGGCAGCGGCCCCGCCGCGCCGGGGGTGCGCGGAAAAGCCGGGTCAGCTCGCGATCGAGTTCACGAAGCACATCCAGCTTCTCGCTCCGGCGCTCCGCGCCCGGCTCATAGAGGAGCTCGACCCCCGACCCGGTGACCGTCCCCTCCGGTTCATTGGCGCCGCTGAGCGCGGATGGCGAAAGCAGCAAAACAACAGCCCCAAGCAAGCTCGGCAAAAAGTATGATTTCATCAAAAAAAAATCTTTCGGCGGTTTGTTTTCCGCCTTTGGCGGTGTAATTTATTCACCTGAGAATATACCTGAAACAACCGGAAAAAACAACTTCCCGATGAAAAAAAATCAAGAACAATTTTATCCGGCCGCGCTCAGCTGTGCCGGCAGTGATTCCGGCGGCGGTGCCGGCATTCAGGCGGATTTGCGGACCTTCAATGCTTTCGGAGTATTCGCCGCCAGCGCGATCACCGCGATCACCAGCCAGAACCCAAAAGCGGTCCGGCGGATCGATCCGGTGCCCGCCGAAGGGGTACGCGAACAACTGCTTGCAGTGCTTGACGCGATCGAGATCAAGTGCGCCAAAACCGGGATGCTGTTCAACGCCGAAACCGTCAAAACAGTAGCCAAGGTTTTTGGCGCCAACAAAATCCCCCTGGTGGTCGATCCGGTCATGGTGGCCACCAGCGGCGCGGTTTTGCTCGAAGCAAGCGCGATCGAAGTGATGAAAAACGAACTTTTCTTCCGCGCCGCCTACCTCACTCCCAATATTCCGGAAGCCGAACTCCTGCTCGAAGTCAAACTCCGCACTCACGCCGACTTCATCGAAGCCGCCGCCGAATGCACCCGGCGCTGGCAATGCGCCACCTGGCTCAAGACCGGCCACGCGCCCGACGCCAAGTCAAAGGAAGTCACCGACTATCTCGCCGTCCCCGGCGGCGAAGTCTATGCCGTCAGCTCGCCCCGCGCCCCCGAGCGGCACGCCTCGCACGGTACCGGGTGCACGTTGAGCGCGGCGCTGACCGCGACCCTGGCCCTCGACTTCCCGTGGAAACGGGCGGTCTGCGAGGCCAAAGGATTCGTCTTCGGCTCACTCAACGAGGTCGTCGAAATCGGCCCGAAGTGCGTTGCGATGTACCCTCCGGAAGAGGATTACAGCGCTTATATCAAACTTGAAAGCGTCAAGAGCAAGTAATGAAGCGGGCCTTCTCCATTTTGTTGACCGGTGCGCTTCTGTTGCCTTTTGCGGCGTTATCGCTCAACGGACCGATCCGGGGGATCAACACCGACGACGGCCGTTACCTCAGGATCGACGATATCGCCGGCAAACTTGAACTCGGCATCGAAACCGAAAACGCCGAAAAAATGATCATCGGCAACGAAGACTATCGCTTTGAACTCGGCGTCGACAAACGCACCGCCAAGCTCGACGGCATGTTGCTTTACTTCAATTTTCCGGTGCTGCGGGACGCCGGCGGCAACTGGTATATGCACCGGCTCGACTTCACCAAAACCATGCAGCCTTTTTTCCTCCCCGAAGAGACCCCCTTTGCCCCGATCCGGCGGATTCTGCTTGATCCCGGCCACGGCGGCTCCGACACCGGGGCCAAAGGAGCCAAACTGCTGGAAAAAGACGTCAATCTCGAAATCGCCCGGCGCGTTGCCAAGCGACTCCGGGAAATGGACTTTTCGGTATTCATGACCCGCGAAGACGACCGCGATCTTTCGCTCGATGAGCGGGCGGCAATGACCACCGGCTGCAACGCCGATTTGTTTATCTCAATTCACCAGAACGCCGCGTTGAACCGCGAAGCGCGCGGTATCGAAACCTTTGCCATTGCCCCCTCCAATGCCCCGGTGACCAACGGCAAAGTCTCCGACCGGGTCAAAAGCAGTGATCCCGGCAACCGCTTTGAACGCGATTCTCTGGTATTCGCCGCCCAGCTCCAGCAGAATGTGCTCGGTGAAACCGGCGCGGTCGACCGCGGCGTCAAACACGCCCGTTTCCGGGTGCTGCGTTTCTCCGATACGCCATCGGTGCTGATCGAGTGCGGCTTTATCAGCAATGCCGAAGACGAGGCGCAGATGACCTCCGATGCGTATCTCGACAAACTCGCCGCCGGCATCGCCCGCGCGGTTTATGAAAGCTCCTATTGGGCGGATGAGCCGCTCCAGGAAGAAGATGAGAGCACCGATGAAAACTAAGTTCCTGCTGATCCTGCTCACCGTCGCTTTGCTGTCGCCGCTCGGCGCGCTGGCCGACTATATTGTGGTCAAAGGCCGCCGTTACGTCTCGATCGACGACGTCGCGGCGCGTTACCAGATGCGGAGCGCCGATCAGAGAAGCCAGGTGACGATCAGCAGACAGGGCGCCCGTGCGGTTTTCTTCCCGGACAAACGCTACGCGCTGATCAACGGACGGCGTTATACGATGAGCTTCGCCGCGCTCCGCAGCGGCAGACTCTACCTCGCCCAGCTTGACGTCAACACCATGCTCGACCCGGTGCTCGGTCAGCGCTCGGTGCCGCGCCATCCCTTGGGCACAATCGTCCTCGACCCCGGCCACGGCGGCAAGGACAACGGCGCGCAGGGCGCACTCTACCGCGAGAAAGACATCACCCTCAAACTCTCGCGCAAGGTGGCCGACCTCCTCAAACGCGCCGGCTACAATATTGTCCTGACCCGCAATTCCGACTCGTATCTGACGCTCGACCGCCGGGTCCAGATCGCCCGCGAACGCAAGGCCAATCTCTTCTTGTCGATCCACGTCAACGCAACCCAGGATCGCGCCATCTCCGGCATCGAGAGTTACGCGATGACCCCGGCCAACGCACCCTCCTCCAATTCGGAGCGCCCCGACACCGACGTCTATATCGGCAACCGGAACGACCTTAACAATATGGCCGTCGCCCACGAAATCCAGCGTTCGATGCTGGCCAAAACCGGAGCGGTCGACCGCGGCTTCAAGCGCGCCCGGTTCCACGTTCTGCGCTCATCCCCCTGCCCGGCCGCGCTGCTCGAAGTCGGCTTCATCTCCAACCGCGCCGAAGAGCGCAAGCTTGGCAGCGACGCCTATCTCGACACCCTCGCCCGCGCCATCGCCGACGGGGTGCTCCAGTATCACCGCACGCTGCTGCGAAAACAGTAACCGGCAACCGCAACGCCGCGAAAAGCGGCAACTGCCTCCCAATCTTCCATTTCGGAAAATCCCTTGCCTGGATGTTGCATGAAGCGCCGGAAATATATCGCAATCATTATGGATGGCAACGGCTTGCAAATACCGCAGTCCGATAGCGCTATCGGAGAGGATTTTGCAAGATATTTGCCGCCAGAATGATGCGATAGATTTTTCGGCCATTCATGCAATATCCAGGATTGTCCCGCTCCTTGCCCGGAGCAACCGTTTCAAATGAACCATCAGGCCGCAAATTGACCCTTGTTCGACCTTCCCGCCAACTGCCGGATCGGGAGCCACCTTTGTAAGGCATGAAAACAGGCTCAAAAAAAACGCCCGTCCGGAAATCGGACGGGCGTTCGTTTTTCGCATTCGCCGCCGGAGCGGCGAACCGGACTTCTTACATGATGTCGCCGAGCTTCTGGAGGAATTCCATCCGGCGTTTGCCGTCGGCTTCGGCCTGTTCGTAGAGACCTTCCGCTTCGGCGGGGGCGGTCTTCTGCAGCGAGGCGTAGCGGCGTTCGCTCTTGATGAAGTCGGTGAAGCTCGAAATCGCTTCCTTGGTTTCCCAGGTGAACGGCTTTTCGGCCAGCGGATTGAAGCG
>JBFWIO010000280.1:0-4854 GCA_050255955.1 Victivallaceae bacterium | reverse complement strand
GCGCGGTCGAACTCACCCGCCGCACCATCGCCGAACTTTGGCGTGGATAGACCGGGCGGCGGCAAGGCCGCCGCCCGCCGCCCCCGGAATGAGGAATATCCTACTGCTTTTTGCTCCAGACCCCGTCGATGCCCTGAAGCCAGGTTCCGGCGGGGGCTTTTTCGGCGGTGCGGGCGGCGCGGCGGGTGGCCACGAAGTCAGGCGTGGTTTTCTGCTCTTCGGCGATGATGATGTAGAGCTTGGCGCGATCGGCGTTCTCGGCGGTCATCATCAGCACCGCGTCGGCAGTGGTTTCGGCCGGAGGCACCCGCAGTTCGAGCAACCCCTGATTGTTTTCGCCGAAGACGCCCTTGGTGCGGTATTCGGTGATCTTGTCGCGGCGGTCGCGGACCGCGTTCATCAGGCGGTCTTTTTCTGTTTTGGCATTGGCGACCGGGGGTTTGGCGGCCAGCGCGGCATCGAGTTCGCGGTCGATCTTGACGTTGAGGTCGATGGTGACGTGAACCGGCTTGATTTCGATCGGCTTGACTTCGACTTCGCTCTGGGTTTTGATGCAACCGGCGGCGGTCAGCGCCACGGCGAAGGCGACGGAGCTGTTGATAAAGTTCTTGTTCATGCTTGAATTTCCTTGAATTGAACGGGTTCTGGCCCGTCTTCGGTTACTGGAACAGTTGGTTGACTTTCAGCAGCCGGTTGAGCGGCAGCGATAGATTTAAGTTGAGTTGCAGCCCCTGAAACGAGGCCTTGCCCTCGGCCCGGTAGGTCAGGCGGCCGGTCTCCTGATCCTGGACAAAAGGCAACGGGCCGTCAGGCTTGCCGTCGAATTGCAGATTGAGCTTCAGATTCTCGCTGTCGGTGGAGACGAAAAGCTTCGCCCACTGATAACGGAAGTTCTTCAGCGCCTCCTGAAGCAGCCGCGCCTCATCGACCGACTGGGTCATCGCCGAAAGCATTTCGCCGCCCTTTCCGCCGATCCGGATTACCCCGCCGCGACCGGGGTCGGAGTGAAGATAGCCCTCTTCAAAGGTAAAGCCCTCGGCATTGATCCGCAGCGGAATCTGGCCGGCCATCACACCGTCGCCCTCGGCTTCGACCACGCCGAGCTGTTTGAGCGCTTCGGCGAGGTTGATGTTGTCGCAGTAAATGATCGTCCGCAACGTCCGCTGGCCCGGGTAAATCCGCAGTGCCCGGCTCTGGACGGTGCCGCCGCACCAGTCGATCTGGCTTGATTCCAGCAGATAATCCTTCAACGAATCAGCCTGGAACCGAAGCTCGGCGTCATTCAACCGGAAGCGGCCGAACTCGATGTTCTTGATCGACAACCGCTGGCCCGGTGCGGTACGGAACGCGATCAGGTCGAGCATTTGGCAGCCGAGCGACAGACCGGAAACCTTGAAATTCCCCTTGGGCGAAACCGCCTCGCCGTCACTGACCCCCACGCTCCCGGCGAAAACCGGGATGCCGCGCTCAAAACGCATGGTGATCCCGGCGCTGACAGTGCCGTTGACGATCAGGTCGGGCGCTTTGTCCGAGAGCTGCCGCAGTCTGATCGCTTCGGGCGGACGCCACGGCGGCAGGCTGATGGTCATCTCCGACTGCCGGATTTCGCCGGACGGCATCGAACCGGTAGACCTGATCCGCAGTTTGGGGTAGACCGCCGAGGTGATCTGACTCTCAAAAAAGTAGACCTGATCCTTCAAGCCGCCGCGGATGGTGCCGGTGGCGACGTCTTTGTCGTTAAGCTGGATCGTCCCGAAGTCGATCGCCGGGGCGTTGAGCGGGAAGTCGCCGGTGACTTTGGGCAGACGCAGCGACAAGTGCTCAAAACGCGCCCCCAGCGCGGTTTCGAAACGCAACCGCCCGGCGGAATATTGAATCGAAGTATCCGCCACCCGCAGCCGGAGATTGCCGATTTCACTGCGAAGCGTTGCCGGTTTCAGGGTGAAGACCGGCGCTTTGCCGGTTTCGAATTCGACCGTGTTGAGCGTTTCATCGGAGATCTCGGCGCGTTTGGTGCCGGCGTACAGGAAATGGAATGGTTTGGTTCTGCCCGTGATCAGGAGTTTCCCCGCCCGGTATTGGAGATGCTGGCTGGTTTCGAGCGGTTTTTCGAAGCTCAGCCCGGCGAGTTCCGGCGTGATTGCACCGAGGCAGTCGGCTTCGATCGTCCCGTTTGCGATCCGGCCGCGAAGCTCGAAGCCGACCTTCGCCGCCGGAAGTTTGAAAAGCGTGAGATCGCCGGTTGCCAGCGACGGACTGTGCAATGCGAATTCAACCGTTCCGGCGGCGGGCTTGATGGTACCTGCCAACTTGAGCGGTGACTTGCCGAGCGATCCCTCGAAGTCGAATCGGATCGCTTCGGAGTCGAAGCGGAGTTCGCCCGAGCAAGGAAGCTCCAGGCGTTTCCCGGCGTAGTCGAAGCGCAGCAGCGCATCGCGGACGGTGATGGTTTCAAGCCTGAGCGAAGCGGGGAGCGGCGACGCGGCGGCTTTGCCCGGCGCGGCGGTGGAGCGCAGGCGGCTCAACGGCATTCCGCCGATCCGCCACTCGCCGTCCGCCTGGTCGATGGTCAGCCGAAGTCCGGAAAGAATGATCTTCTTGACCTTGAACGGGTATCCGACTCGGTAATCGACCCGGATCGAGTCGATGCTGAGCGGCGCATCAGTTCCGCCGCCCCGGACGTCGGCGAAGTCGGCCCCGAAAAGGCCGGTCCGGCGCGCCTCCAGCCGGAGGTCAAGGAAAGGCCGGGCCAGACCGGGGAGCAGACGCCGCTCAAGATAAAACGGCAGCAACAGCCAGCCGATTGCCGCGATCATGAAGAGGACCGCGAGTGCGACCGGCAACAGTACTCTCCACCGGGAGCGGATGACTGTTGCGAATTTCATGATCACACTCCGTCGGAACTATCCCGCACATCGATGATGTTGAGCTGCGGCGCTTCGGCGCTGTAGCGGCTGTTGATCTGCGGCGTCGCCAGCACGTCGATCCGGCGGTTGCGCAACTGATTCGGGGTGCGGTTGAATGCGATGAACTCCATTTGGCCGCAACGGCCCCGCAGGAGTCCGCGCGAATGCGCCTCTCCGGCCGGAAAACACTTGACCACTTCGAGGTTGTTGAAGCGGAAAACCGGCTTGGTGTTGCTGTGTCCAAAGGGCGAAAGACTGCCGAGGCATTGAAAGAAACTGTCATCGAGCTCCTGAAGCTCGATTTCGCCATCGTAATAGAGATAGTCGGTCAGCTGGTCGGCGGAGAGCTGCTTGCGGATCTCCTTTTCCATCGCGTCAAAGAACGTGGCGATGCGGTCGGCGCGCAGGCCGATTCCGACCGCCATCGGATGGCCGCCGTAACGCTCAAGGTAAGTCGAGGTCCGGCTCAGCACTTCGACCAGATTGAGGCAGGCGACGCTGCGGCCGGAGCCGTAGGCCTGATCGCCCTGGATGGTCAGCACGATGGTCGGGCGGTTGTAGTCGCGCGCCAGGCGCGAAGCGACGATCCCGATCACCCCCTGATGCCAGTCGCGGCCGGCGACGAGGAGCGCGTATTCGCTTTTCCAGGCGAGGTTGCGCTCGATTTGTTCGCAGGCTTCCTGATAGATTTCCTGCTCTTTGTCCTGCCGCATTTTGTTGAACGATTCGAGCCGTGAGGCACAGTTGTAGGCATCGACGATATTCTCCGATTCGAGCAATTCAAGCGCGACATTGGCGTCTCCGACGCGCCCGGCGGCGTTGATCCGGGGGGCGAGTTTAAAGGTGATTTCGGAGGGGGAGAGTTCGTTTTTGAGCCGCGAGCTCTCGATCAGGGCGCGGATGCCGGGCCGGAGCTGTTTGCGGAGGATTTCGATGCCGTGCTTGACCATGATCCGGTTTTCGCCGAGCAGCGGGACGATGTCGGCGACGGTGCCGAGTGCGACATAGTCGAGGATTTCTTCGAGCCGGGTCTGGAAGCCGCCGAGGTTGTTTTCGCGGCCGTATTTGACGAAAGCATGGGCGAGTTTGAAGGATGTTCCGGCTCCGGCGAGGAGGTGGAGGTCTTCGAGCTCGGGGTAAATTTTGGGATTGATGATCGCGATCGCCTGCGGGAGTTCGTTGCCGGCTTCGTGGTGGTCGGTGATGATCACGTCGATGCCGAGCGAAACCGCTTCGGCGACCGCGTCACAGCTGGTGATTCCGCAGTCCACGGTGACCAGCACGCGGCAGTCGCCAAAGGCGGCGAGCGCCTTGTGAAGCGATTCCGGAGTAAAGCCGTAACCGTCGTCAAAGCGGTGGGGGATAAAGGAGTGGACGATCGCGCCGTTGTTGCGTAGCGTGAGGGCGAGCAGCGCGCTGGCGGTGATTCCGTCAGTATCGTAGTCGCCGTGGATGAGGATCGGTTCTTTGCGGGCGACGGCTTCCCAAAGGCGCCTGGCGGCGTCTTTGATGCCCGGGAATCGATACGGATCGGACAAATTGCCGAGTTTGGGGGAGAGGAATCCGGGAATGTCATCGATCTTGATGCCGCGCGCCGCGAGGTAAACCGCGATCGGGCGGGAGAGGGAATGCGTTCTCTGAATCTTCTCTACGTCAACTTCCTGATATTGTCCGACGAATTTCCAATTTTTAGCACCCATTATTTCACTTTCTGATTGTTATTATTCATATAATACAATAGGGCTTCGGCGTTGCAAAAGCAAGGTTTTTCCAAAAAAAAAGGCAAAAAAGCGCATTCCTGCTTGCAAAAGCTCGGAATCGGGCTAAATTAAGGAATGCAAGCAGCGGACGCGGGTTCGTGAAGCAGCCGACGTGGCGGAATGGCAGACGCGCTAGGTTCAGGTCCTAGTTCTTTCATCGGAGTGAGGGTTCAACTCCCTCCGTCGGC
>JBFWIO010000279.1:0-4854 GCA_050255955.1 Victivallaceae bacterium | reverse complement strand
ACTCTCTGCGGCGCAGAAAAACGCTCGCCGCGTCCGGATTGTCCGAAACTTCGGGCTTTACCGCTGCGGGTTAAGCCGCTCAATTCCGGACGGCGTCGGCCATCGGCGATCATTCTTTCATCATCCGCAAATACTTTTGAAATCGGCTCTTTCTCGCCAATTTCAAAACTCTCTGCGGCGCTGAAAAACGCTCGCCGTGTCCGGCTTGTCCGAAACTTCGGGCTTTACCGCTGCGGGTAAAGCCGCTCAATTCCGGACGGCGTCGGCCATCGGCGATCATTCTTTCATCATCCGCAAATACTTTTGAAATCGGCTCGACAATCTGGAATTACAAGTGGCGGCTGACCGCTTGCGGACGGCGTTTCGGGACATGGAGAGTGTCTTCGCCGTCAAGGTAATACTTGATGTCGCTTTCGGCATCGACCCATTCGAGCACGGGTTTTTCGGCGGGATGGCCGACCGCGACCAGAAACATCACTTCCTCATTTGCTCCGAGCGAAAGAATTTCCCTGACCTGACTCCGGTCAAAAGCTCCAATCCAACAGCAGCCGAGGCCGAGGCCGAACGCGGCGAACTGCATCGCCATGATCGCACCGCCGCAAACCGCGTAATCGACCGGCGTCGGCTCGGGCTTTTCGACGGTGACGGCGATAAACACGGCGGGGGCGTCGATGCCCCATTGGGGACTGCGCCGGGGCTGGACCAGCGCGCCGAAACGGCACTGGTTGAAGACCGCCTCGACCTTGGCCGGGGTGGTGACCACCACGTAACGAAGCGGCTGGGTGTTGCCGCCGGAGCTGCTGGCCTGGGCGGCTTCGAGCATGGCGTCAAGATCGCGGCCGGCGACCGGAAGCACTTGAAAGCGCCGGATGGTGCGCCGGTTGCGGAGAGCGGTTTGGAGTTCCATCAGAAGTTCCTCATTCTTTCGGCGGCGATTTTGAGCGCCTCGCCGATTGGACGTTTGGGGTCGGAGGTTTCCAGATTGACGTAGCCTCGGTAGCCGGATTGGCGGATGGTTTGCCAGCATCCGGCAAGGTCGAGGTTGCCTTCGCCGATCAGGGCGGGGGAGAAGTGGCGGCCGCAGCGTTTGAGTTCGGAGCCGGGACTTGGGGTGTCGGAGACGCGCCAATCTTTGAAATGGACGTGAACGACGTGTCCGGCGGTGCGGCGGTAGGATTCGGTCGGATCTTCGGCGGTGGCGACGTTGCCGTTGTCAAAAGTCAGCTTGAGTTCGGGGACGGCGGCGAGGACTTCGAGGACTTCGTCGGCGGCGATGATTGGGCTGACGGCGAAGCCGGTGCTTTCGATGGTGGGGATGATGCCGGCCTGATGGATCAGGGGGGCGGCTTCGCGGTAGAATTCGATCCAGTCCGCCCGGTCCTTTTCGCGGGAGGCGTTGCCGACGCGGGCGAAGGGAGGAAGCATCATCACCGGGGCGCCGAGAGACAAGGCGTCGTCGATGCCTTGTTTGACGGTATCGAGCGGGTTGGCTTCGCGGTTGATGAAGCGTTCGAGGAGGATGGTATGGGCGACGACGGGGATGCCGGCGTCATCGCAGCGGTGGCGGAGTTCGCGGGCCGGAGTATGGTGGGTGGTGATCCAGTCGATGCCTTCGAGGCCGCAGTCGAGGGTGGTTTGGATGATTTCGGCGATCGGGTGGTCGATCATCATCATCGACATCATTGCGAGTTTCATGATTGGTCTCCGGGTTTTGGCAACAATATAATGGTCGGAATGCCATGATGCAACAAAAAAAAGAAAAAAAGCGCGAAGCGCCAACCCCGCCCTTCGTGGTGAGAAATTTTATCGGGGTGTTGTGGACACCTGGCCGCAGTCGGGGCCGCCGGATTCCGGAGGCGGCGCTGCGAGATATTCGCGGAGGATGGAGACGATGGCCGGATTGAAGCGGTACGGCAGGTGAATCCGGCAGTCTTCGTTGCTGTAGACTTCGAGGATGGTCTCAAGCTCGGCGGGATAATAGTTCTTTTCGGCCAGGACGCGCCGGATTTCGGCTTCGGAGCGTGTGGAGTCGGCGATGCGTGTTGCTTGTTCGATTTCGGGGTAATCGCGACGGCAGGAGGTTACTTGGCGTTCGGGAACGGAAGGGGGATTTTCGGGCGTCCAGCCGAAAACGAAGTTGAGGAACGGGGTGCCGAAGACGCCGTTGTCATTCCAAATTCCGAACTGGACGGCGTTGGCGGATTCGTCGGCGAAATTGACCAGCCCGAGTTGGAAGATCCTGGCGCTGTCGCCGCAGAAGTTGACCGCTCCGAGCTGGACGCCGGTCATTTTGCTGCGGTTGCGCCGACTGTAGTCATTGACGCCGCCGAGGGAAACGCCCGCGCCGCGTTGACGGGCGTTGACACCGCCCATTTGGACGCCGTTGAATTCGCCCTCGACGCGGTTGGCCGCTGCCAGCATCGCGCCGCTGCCGCCGCCCTCGACAGCGGTTCGCACCAGCGAAATGGCGACGCCGTCGAGCCGCTGCATCCGGGTCGCCCCGGTCCAGGCCACGCCACGAATATCATGGTCGTCGTCCCAGCAACCGGGGGAAAGCCTCAGGCAGCTTGTCACATTGCAGGCCCGGCTGGAAAAGTCGTTCCAGAGGCCGGCCTCGATGACTTCGTTGCTGACGCCGTACATGGCCGTGTCCCGGACGCAACCGGAACCCAAGCCGAGCAACGCGAGACACCACGCCGCCCGGCACCAAAACATCCATCCCGAACCGGACATCGCCGACCGCCTTTCTGATTTGCCGGATACGATAGCACTCTTCGGCGGCCGTTGCAAGACGGAAACGCGAAATCCGGCACGGGAGAGGGCGTGTTCAGTTGACGCGGTTCAGCTCGGTCAAGCGTTGTTCAACCGCGTTCAATTGAGATTTGAGCGCTTCGGCCCGGTTTTGCAACAGAGATCGCTCATTTTCAGGGGCGAAGCGGAACCATGGCGTCAGGTTGCCGCGACCCGCTCCCATGGCCGCCCGGAATCCGTGACCGCACCGTCCGCCGAATCCGGCGTATTCAAACATTCCGGCTCCGGCGCAATAACCCGCGCCGCGCCCGCTTGCAGGTCCCATTCCCGCGGGACCGGTTCCATCTTTACGTGGCATGTTACACCTCTTGGTTTGATTTTTTTAAACTCCGGGTCGATATTGCGACCGGAGACTTCGGGACAAATTCCGTCAATAGACCGGCGGCTGTTTCCACACATTCACCGCAGCTCAACCGCCCGAGTTTGCGGATTTTTCGGCACCTGTCAGAACCGGCTTCGGAGGCAAAGCGTTGGTGTATCGATACTTTTGCTTCTTCGTCCGGCGACAGGCACTCCGCCGCGTGCAAAGCTCCGCAAAGTCCGTTCCCGGCACGTCCCCCGCCAAGTTTGGCGGCGTCGGCAATGCATCCGTCCTCAATTTCAAAATCTTCCTGGAAAGCGCGCAGCACGCTTTGCGCGCAGTTGAGTTTTTCGCTGTTATATGCCTTTATGGCTTTGGCAACTGACATCATGTATCTCCTTGTGTGATGATTTCCGCCAAAACGGCAGTTCCGGCCCGTACCCGGTCGCCAACCTCCGCAGTGAGGCGCAAACGTTGGTCCCGGGCGAGATAAAGTTCGGTGCGCGAACCAAATTTGATCATGCCGAAAAGTTCACCTTTTGCAAGCATCATACCCGGTTTCGCCCGGCATACGATCCGCCGGGCGATCGCTCCGGAAATCTGTCGGACCGCGAGCGGCAGCCGGAAGTCGCCGAATTCGGCATGGCCGAAAATCAGCATCGATTCGTTTGCCCGGGTGGCGTCCGGATCACGGGCGTCAAGGAAACGGCCGGGTTGATATTGCTTGCTCTCCACCGTCATTGCCGCCGGAGCCCGGTTGAGGTGAACGTCAAGAACGGAGAGAAAAATGCCGATCCGGTACACTTTGCTGCCCGCCGGGAAGCCCCATTTTTCGCCTTCATTTTCGACGATATCGGCAATCACGCCGTCGGCGGGAGAGACCACGGTCGCCGATCCGGGCGGAATCCGGCGGCGCGGCGAGCGGAAAAAGGCCGCCAGCCCCAGCCAGGACACCATCGCCGCCACGGCGAGGCTCCACCCCGCGACCGCGGAATAGCGGAGCCCGATCGCCACCCCGCCGCCAAGCAGCAGGAATGCGAAAATCCCGCCGCCGCCCCACTCTCGGATGCCATATTTGGTTAAAGTCATCGGTTCATTTCCTTGCTATTTCATTTCGCCGCCGGAAAATTCATGAATTTCGCCGAGGCGCGCGCCATCAAAACTCCGTCGAGACGCAATTCCGAGTCGAGCATGTACAGCGGCGGACGGCTCGAAGTCACGGCGGCCCGCAATTCCAGCATCGCATCGCACGGCACCGGCCGAAGGTAGCGAATCCGCAACTCTCCGGTGAGCGCTGTAATTTTCTGCCGAAAAAGGCAATTGGTCATCGCCGAATCCAGCAACGAAGCGATCACTCCGCCGTGGAGCAGACCGTCATACCCCTGAAGCAACCGACGTCCCCGAAAGGATGCCCGGACCGTTCCATCTTCCCCGGCGGTGAAGCGCAGTTTCAAACTCCAGGGATTGCGCTCTCCGCAGAGGATGCAATGCAAATGATTTTCTTTCATTCCCGCTCACCCGCTTTGACGGCGGAGTAAAAAAGACCGCCGGATCCGGGAACGGCGACGACTGCTTTTTCCCTGACCAACTCCTCAAGTATTTTCAACGCTTCAAGGTGATGAATGCCCAATCCGGCGGCGACATCCCGGCTCCCGCAGGGGCGGCGCATCAGCAAACTGATGATTTCATCGCGGCAGGCCGGGCGGACAGCTGACTCCGGAGCGGTGACAAAATCGGCGATC
>JBFWIO010000278.1:0-4884 GCA_050255955.1 Victivallaceae bacterium | reverse complement strand
TACCTCCACACCGCCGACGAGCAGAACACCACGCCAGCCTTCGTGGCCACCCGCCGCGCCGCCCGCACCGCCGACACAGCCCCCGCCGGAACCCGGCTACAGGGCAACGACGGGGTCTGGAGCAAAAAGCAGTAGGATATTCCTCATTCCGGGGGCGGCGGGCGGCGGCCTTGCCGCCGCCCGGTCTATCCACGCCAATGTTCGGCGATGGTGCGGCGGGTGAGTTCGACCGCGCGCCGGGCGCGGCCGGGGTCTCCGCAAAGCGTGTAAATATCGCGAAAACTGAATTCGAGCGCACAGCCGCGCGCGGCTTCGATGGTCGCGGCGACATCGCGATAAAGCCCTTGCTCATCAAATGAGGAAACTCCGATGAAATTCGGCGACGGCTTGGCGCAAAGGACAATCCCGGTGCCGCGCAGGACGGCGCCCATGAACTTGTCGTCGCACCACGGCGAACACGAGACCTTGCGAAGGTGCGGAAGATTCTTGAGACACCCCCAGAATGCGTCAACCGGCTCACAGCATCCGTAATAGACCAAACCGAAAATTTCCGCGAACCGCGCATAATGCGGATAAATTTCATCGGCGAACTGTTGCGGCGACATCCCGACGGTTTCCTGACTGTTGAGATTGCCCCACAAATCGCAGCAGCGGACGCGCCCGGCAAAGTCCGGCTGCGGCAACTCCTCGGTCATGCCGTAGCTCCCGCTTCCCGCATAGTCGTTGCCGTTATTGAGCGTCAACAAATTCCCCGACTCAAGCCAGCGGAAAAAATCGATTGAATCATCGACCAGCCGGGTAAAAAAGCGCTGCATCAGATCCGGCTGTTCCATCATCAGGACAAACATATTCTCCATGCCGAGCAGCGGCACCGTCGCCGAGGCCGCCGCCTGGAACCAGCGTTGCAGCAAATTGACCTTGCGTACGGTCAGGAGATCGCCGAGCAACGACTTCGCTTCCTCAAAATCCGCCTCGGTGCCGGGGGCGTCGTAGTTCCAAACGCTCGGACCGAGCGATTCAAACTCCCGCTCCAGATCGACGATCGGGTACTCGGTGGAAAACCCGAGTTTGCGCCCGGAAACATCGGCCGCCTGATGGCGCTTGGGGGTCAAGCCGAAAAATTTGAATTCGAGTCTGAGCGGCACGTATACTTCCGGCGTGACCATTTTGTCGTCGCCGATCTCTTCAAAGTTGACAATGGCGTCGAGCAACTGTTTTTCCAGCATCCGTCCGACCGGGGAAACCGCTTTGAGCGGCGGAATCAACTCGGCATCAAAGGTCCAGTGCTCCATCATCACCGGCGGCACGGTGATTTCCCCGGCGTTGTGGCGGCACCACAGTTTCTTCCGTTCCGCCACGACCGGCAATTGCGAAATTTCAATCACCCGCCCGGCCAGCTCCCGCAAATAGACCCGTTCATCCATCTTGATTCACCTTGAGATTAATTGAAGTTGTTCCACAAATCAATTTACGCTCTTTACCTTGAGCCGATTTCTAAAGTCTTGGATTCCCATATATTCCCGACCGGATCACGACCGTGCTCATTTGCGCATGGTGCGCGGCAGCGCACAACTTTTGCGCATCAGGAATTTGCCTTTGATGCAGATGGTCGGGCCGGAAGAGTTGGCTCCGGTGATCATCCGGCAGGCGTAGTCCACCGCGGCGCGGCCGATTTCGCGGCGGGCGTCGGTGTGAACGGTGTAATCGCCGGAGTTGAAGCGCGTGTCGTCTTCATCTCCGACATAGATCAGTGTCATTTGCTGGGGCACACTCAGCAGTGCCGATTCGAGATAATGGATCAGTCCCGGCATCTGGTCGCCGGAAAAGGCGATCACCGCCGTCACCTCCGGAACACGGAGAAAAAAGTCCGCCGCCTGCTCCCAGGTATTGTCGGGGTACGGCCTGGTCCGCAGCAGATACCGCTCCGCGTCGCGAATGCCGTTGATCCGCATCTGATCGATGAACTGCGCCTGGCGCAACCGGAAAAATGGAATTTCAAAGTCAAAGTCAAGCATCGCCACCTGACGGTGCCCGATTCCACGCAGAAACTGCATCATGTCGTTCAATGCGCCGCAGTCGTCGGTGTAGAAAGATTGCACATCGGGAAATTCGCGGTTGATCGCCAATTGCGGAGTTTTGAGCTCGCGAAGCTTTTCGATGAGTTGTTTCACCTCCGCGTTGACCGGACGGTCCCAGATGATCGCGTGAAATTCCTCGGCAAGATAGCGCTCGGGCAGCGTCGAAATCTGATCGTCATGAATAATCTCAAGCTCGGCTTTGTTGGCAAAAGCCCGTTCGGCGGCACCCGAACTCATTTCGTCGAACGATTTTGACGGCAGATCGACACGCGGCAGATAGAGCAGGATTTTCGCCCCCTCCCAGCTTGCGGGACGGACGCGGCGGACAATTGTCCCCTGCCCCGGCAGCCGCGAAATCAGACCGTCGCGCTCCAGCCGCTTCAATGCCGAGCGGATGGTGTTGAACCCCACGCCGCGCCCGGCGGCAAGCTCCAATTCATTGGGCAGTTTGCAGCCGACCGGAAGCGTCCCCGCCAGAATTTCGTTGCGGATCGCGTTATAAACGATGTCTTTCTTGTAAATCATACTCTTAATCTATCATGCGCCGCTGATCATTCAACTGGAACGGATGAATCTTATTTGACAAACTCGACATCTTTTATGGTCAGAATATTATCTGCCGCGGTGGTGTCGCCAAGCGATGAAAAGAGCCCGATAAAAAATTGACGCGTTCTGGCCAAATCGGGCGTACCGGCGATTTCCCCGCTCTCAAGCGCGATGTCAAACGCCGTATACTCGTCAGCTTTGAGCCGGACGGCGCGATCGGCCTGCGCGGTCAGCCGCCCGCCGGGAGTGATCAAGCCGAACATGACCGGCACCGGCAGATTCGATTTGGCCTGAAACTTGACCCGTTTGACCTTCGCGAGATCGGCGGGCGACGCGAAATTGCAGCCGACCGAGTAATAGGGAAGCTTCGCCGCGGTTGCCGGAAGCGTAATCTTCACCGCGCCGTCAGCCGGATCGGCGGCGGCGCGAAATTCGGCTTTTTGCGGATTGAAGATGAAAAAATTGGCCGCGTTCTTCGCCGGATCCGGCATGCGCGGCGGAAGCGGCAGAAATGCGACCTCAACGTTCAACGCGCCGTCCGCCGGGGCGACGGCTTCAACTTCAACCATCCGGTAGCCGGGAGCGGGCGTTTCATTGTCAAATTTGCGTGCAATGGCATCGCACTCGACGACCGTCCACGCCCCGGCGCCGGGGGTGTCGGCGCGAACGACCGACATGCGTTTCTCGCCGCTCGCGAGCGTGACGCTTTTGCCGTCGGCGTCGACTTCGGCTTCGGTTCCGGTGCAGAATTGAAAACGCACCCGGCTTCCCGGTTTGAGCCCGGTCATCCGGTCTCGGATGGTGATCAAACCATCTTTGCCGAAAGCGACATTGCGTTTGACCGTTTCCGCGAAACCGGCGTAAATCCCGCCGAGATCGACTTCGGCCTCGTCATCGCTGACTTTGCGGAGCTCCGACTTGACCGAGACACGCTGCTTGGCGTCATTGATCATCAGAATGTTGTGGGGCCGCGGCCCCTGCCGGAAAACGTCGAACCGGGCACTGTCCTGAGAGCCGTTCCAGAAGCTCAGTTCCGGTCTGTTTTTGAAAATCTCGTAGCTCTCATGCTGCAACTCATCCGCCCAGACCACGCCGTCGCGGATGTAGAAAAACGATCCGGCATCCATGTGTCCGTGCGGCCCGTTGGCCGGACCGGCCTTGACGGCGCAATACGCGTCGAGCTTGCCATATCCGGTGCGGAATATCGCCAGCGGCACCGCGGCTTCCGGCGCGGCAAAATAACGAAGCGGCGCCGCCCCGGGCGGCGGGACATCTTTGTCGAGGCAAAACAGCGCGAATGGCAGCAACCGGTTCATGCTCAGGCGCGAACTGTTGGCGGCTTGGGCGGCAAGCTGGGCGCGGTCTTCGCTGCAAATATAGTCGGGACGGTCAAAATACATGCCCATCCAGAACGGCGCGAGGCTCAGCGCCCGGCGCGACTGACAGTCGGAGTAGGGATAAACCGTGCCGAGCGGGGTGGTCACTTGCATCATATATTCGGCGGTGCGGTCAAATCCGGGGAGCTTTTCGAGCTCAAAGCAAGTGCCGAAGACGGGTTGGAGAAGCTGAAAAAAGATGCTGTTGTAGTCGGTGCCATAACCCCAATACATCGGCCCCTCGGCATAGGTTCCATCCGGCGCGTAGGATTTGGTCATCGCGGGCTGAATATCGACCAGTGCGCGGCTGACCGCCCTGGTCATCAGCGCCGGGTCGCGTTCGTAAATGGCGATCGCGGCGGCGACGGTTCCGGTATGGCAGACCTGATTCCAATTGTTGTCCGCGCCGACCCAGCTCCAGCGGCCCTTGACCGGCTCGGCCATCGAGGGAAGAATCAAGCGGGTGTAGAGCGTATCGGCAACGAGTTTGCGCTGCTCTTCGCTCAGTTCCGAATAAAAAAAGTCATAGCCGAGCGAAAGCGCCAGGCCGAGCTCGGCGACTCCGAGGAAGTGTTCGGGGTACCAGTTCGGGAACTCGCAGACCGCCCGCATCTCGCTGATCCCGCGTTCGGCAAAGGCCTTGTCGCCGGTCAGCGCATAGGCATTGGCAAGCGTCGCGATCCGAAAAAGCGCGGCGCGGGCGACCCGCAGCAGATCGGGCTTGAGTTCATAGCGCAAAACCGGTTCTTTGAGCAGCAATTTGGCGTCGTTGAGAATACAGGCGGCGACCGTTTTGCCGAGGTTGGTTTGCGCATTGCGCCGGAGGCCCTCGAAGCCGTCCGGACCGAGAAAGAGGTGCGGACGCGGCTTTTGCGAAAGCGTCT
>JBFWIO010000277.1:0-4917 GCA_050255955.1 Victivallaceae bacterium | reverse complement strand
AGTACCCCGGTCAAGGGCCGCGCCCTTGCGCAGAGTCAAGAGGGCGCGGAGCCCTCTTGCGGAGTGTGAGGCAGCGCCTCGCCTCCCTCGCTCCGGGCGAAGCCCCAGCTCAGAGAGGCGGAACGCAGTTCCGCCGCTGAGCCCGGCCCGAGCGGAGACGCGGATGCGTCGGAGCGACTGTTCCGAAGCAACACGCAAAACTGCTTCGCTCGATGTCGTTCGCCGGTCACTTCGTGCCTCGGCTGCCGACCTCGCTCCCGCAGAGAGGTGCGGGCTCCGCCCGCGTTGGGGGGAGCGCTTCGCTTAGCTTCGCTCCGGTGGAGCCGGAGCGACCAGCGTTTCGCCGCTGGACCGCGCCCCCGTACGACGGGGGGCGGGATTGGGCGCTTCGCGCTTTTTTTCTTTTTTTTAGCCTGCGGCGCTTTTTTTATTTTTTTCAGCGCAGGAAGATCGTTTCCACCGAGTCCCCGGTCCGCTCCACCGTCCGGTTGTCAATCTGGTGATACATCTCCTTCACCGGAATCTGCACCCGCTCGACATACTCCCAACGAATCTTCGCCGGATACTCCACCTTCACCGGCTTCACCCGCTTGTGCCGCTTGATCGCCGCCACCGTCGCCTCCCGGATCAACCCATGCGCCCGCTCCGGCGAAAACAACCGCGTACCCTGCGTGCCGTATGATTTCTTCACCGGACACGCCCGCACCCCCGGAATCGAACTCACCGCCTCCTGACAAGCCTTTTCATCCCCCGTCACCAGCAACACCGGTACATTATGCTCAGCGGCGATCGCGGCGTCAATACCGATTTCACCGACCTTTTTCCCGTTCAAATAAAGATTCTGAATTTCGCGCGAACTGAAAGTATGATCAAGCAACGCATTGGAAGCCCCGGCCATCGCATGATAGCCCAGAAGAATAATCCCCGCCGCCCCGTCAATATCCGGGAACCGCACCCCCGGCGTCGCCCCCTGAATCAGGTCGGCGCGCGGATCAATGTCAGCCGGATTGACGTTCACCCCGGTGCTGTGCCCGTCCCGCACGATGATCTCAGTCGCCCCGGCTTCCACACACCCCGCAATACAGGCATTGATGTCATCGGCCATGAACTTGCAGCCGAGATCGATGAACTTCTGCCGCCCGCCGCTGATGAACTCCCCGTTGCTGATGCCGCTGCATCCCTCCATGTCGGCAAAGATGAAGATTTTCATGCCCTGTCTCCTTGTTGATTGGAACTTGTCTGCGCCCCGGAACAGCCCGGCAGGTCGCACCGCGCCGGATTGCTCCGCATTCCCGGCGTAAACATAACAACCGCCTTCGACAAAAGCAAGTTTTTTTCCCTTTTTTTTTGAAAATCATTTGTTTTTCACCAAACAATGTTGTATAATTTACATAACAAAACACAACAATATACAACAATTCAGCAAACAAGATATGCCAAAGAAAATCAAAATCTGTCTGGTGGGCGCCGGTTCGTTCGCCAATTACGTCCACGGCCCGTCCCTCAAATACCTCGCCGCCAACGATCCAGCCCTTGAACTCGGCTGCGTCTGCGATTTCAACCGCGAAAAAGCGGTCGAGTTCGCCGATAAATTCGGCTTCCCCCGGGTCTCCACCGAGCTCGATGCCATGCTCAAAACCGAAAATCCCGACGGCGTCGCAGTGCTGACCGGCGTCGGCGCCACCTCTGAGGTCGCCGGACGGGTGCTCGCCCAAGGCTTCCCGGTGATGATGGAGAAACCTCCGGGCCGCAACCGCGCCGAAATCGAACACCTGATGCAATGCTCGGAGAAATCCGGGGCTCCGGCGATGGTCGCTTTCAACCGCCGCTATTCGCCGCTCTTGACCCAGGGTCTCAAACTCTTCGCCGCCACCGGCGAAACGCTTGAACACATCCGCTGCGACTTCTACCGCCGCGAACGCCTCGATGACGATTTCGCCACCACCGCGATCCACGGCATCGACGCGGTCCGCCATCTTGCCGGCGGGGCTTACCGCTCGGTCAGGCTTGACTATCAGGAGCTTGCGCGAGAAAAAGAGACTTGCAACATTTACCTCAATTGCCGCTTTGACAACGGCGTTTACGGCACGATCAGCTTCTGCCCCAGCACCGGCGCGGTGCTTGAACGATACACGTTGCTCTCACGCCACTGGACGGTGATGATCGAGAGCGTGGTCCCGGGCGGCGGCAGCGACCGACCCGGCCGGATTTTCGTCTACCGCGAGGGCCGGCTGGACCGGATCGAAGCGCCCGAACCGCACCCTCTTGACAGCCAGGATTACTACCTCGCTGGCTACTTCTCCGAGAACGAAGCCTTTATCCGCAATCTCCGCGAAGGCTTCCCGGCGGGCAACGATCTTGCCATGTCGCTCGCGGCGGTCGAAATCGCCGATGCGCTCCGTTTCCGCCAACCCCAATGGGAGGCATAACGCGATGAAAGTCAACCGCAAACCCGGCTACAGCAAGATGACCGAGTACGTCGAAGCGATGATCGCCGCCGGCACCTACCGCTCCGGCGACCGGCTGCCGACGCTGCGCGTGCTCGCGGAACAGTTCGAAATCAATCTCGACACCGCCCGCCGCGGCATCTGGCATCTGCGCGACAAAGGTTTGCTCGAATGCCGCCAGGGCGACGGCACTTACGTCAACGGTGTCCGCACGGCCGAAAAATCACCCTACCGGATCGGCCTGCTGGTCCGGCTCGGCCTGCCCAAAACCGCGTACGCCGGCTACATCCTGCGCGGACTCCAGGAGGCGGCGATGGGAAAAACGGCGGCGACGCTGGAAATGCGCCAGGGTGAGGTCGGTTTTGAATATGCCGAACCCAATGTCCTTGAATCGATCCGCAACTTTTCCCGCAGCTGCGACGCACTGGTGCTGATCGGCAATTACGACGATACCTTGCACTCATTGCCGTCGCAGGTGCCGGTAGTCGGGGTTGAAATGCACTCCAATTACGGCGGCATCCTTTCGACGATTTCGATGGATCCGGTCCGTTCGGCCGAGCTGGCCGTCGAGTTCTTCCTTGAGCGCAAGGTCAAAGAGGTCAAAATCATCGACTCCCCACCTCCGCTCCACAATTTTCGCGGCGAACTCTTTGCCGCCCGCTGGGCCGCTCACGGCCGCTCCTCCCGCCACGAGGTGGGACGAGTCCGCCCCGAAGCATTCCTGCCGGAAGATCCGTCGATCGGGTACTTCTTCACCGGCGGCACCACCGCCGAAGAAAGCGCCAAGCGCCTGAAAGCCCAAACCGGGCAGATCCTCTGCCGCGACTTCCACGCCATCGCCCTCGACGGCAAATCGCGCCTGGTGCCCGGCTACCAGCCGATGAACGTAATCATGCCGGACTGGCTCTACGCGGGTGAAGTCACCCTGAACGAAGCGCTGCGCCGGATCCGTACCCCGGGCACGAGCTCGATGCGGCTCTATCTCGACGTCAAATATATACCATACCAGCAAGCGTAATATCGCTGCGACCAGCCTGAACGGCAGACTGGTTTCGGCCGCCGTATAACAAATCAAGACCAATTTTCGAGGTAAAACATGAAGACATCGATACTGATCGGTTGGATCATCGCCGTCGCGGCGTTATCCGGCGCGGAAGTGCCGGAGAACGGCAATTTCGAAAACTGGAACGGCACGACTCCGGCCAAGTGGCAGGTCAACTCCGCCTTCAAGGGCGGCACCATCGAGAACCGCTCAGGCTCAGCGGCGATCACCGCCGACAAACAGCCCTTTGCGCTGATGGCAGACAAATACATCACGGCCAAGACGGGCGACAAGGTGACAATTTCGATCCGCTACCGCGGCAAAGGCCGCTTCTCGGCCGGGCTCTATTGCTATGACGCCAATGGCACCTGGGTCGGCAAAAACCTCGACGACTGGACCGCCGCGCTCGACGCCCCCGAGTGGACCGAGTGGCGGCAGGAACTGACGCTTCCCGCCCTCACCCACCCCAAAACCGGGGCAGTGCTGGGCAAGATCCGGCCGATGCTGACAGTTGCTCCCGGCAGCAGTTTTGAATTCGACGATTACGCGATCACCATCGGCGATGACGCCCCGGCGGCGGTCAAAGCCGCGCCGATTGAGCCCGCCGCGCCCGCCTCCCCGGTGGCGGTGAAGTCGCTCCCGGTCGCAACCGGGGCGAGCTCTCCGATGCAACTCCCCAAACGGATCTATGCGGTCGAGGGTGAAGAGTGCAATATCTACTTCGCCAACCTCGCCAATGACCGCAAAGGAACTTTTGACATGACCGCTCCGCTCGGACGCTTCGATGAGAAGCGCTACCGGGTGATTCCCAACGCCTCGCAGGCCGGAACCCATCAGGTCGCCGTCCGGGTGCTCGACGACGCCGGCAACGTGCTCGACAGCGCGACCGCCGAGCTGGTGGTGACCAAGGCGGCGGCAAACGCCAGACCGCTCTCGGTGCTGCTGATCGGCGACAGTCTGACCGACAACCCGGCCTATCCCAAGCACCTGATGGAGCTCTTGCGCAAAGGCGGCTACGCGGTCAAGATGGTCGGCAGCCACGCCGGCGGCGGGCGGACTCCCGAGCCGGGCGGCGTCGCCGCCGAAGGGCGCGGCGGCTGGACCTTTGACAACTATCTCACCCGCAATACCCAGGGCGGCGACTACCGCGCCCGGAGCCCCTTCCTCAACGCGGCGGGCGAACTTGATTTCAAAGGATACTTCGCCAAGTACAACGACGGCAAAGCGCCGGACGTGATCACATTTTTCCTCGGCTGCAACGACATCGCCGGAGCCCGGCCGGAAACGCTCGACGCGGCACTCGCCAAAGCGATGGCAGCTGCCGAAAAGCTGGTCGCGGCGGCCCGCGAAGCGGCTCCCGCCGCCTTGATCGGCGTGGCGATCCTGCCGCCCCCGGCCGCGAGCCAGGATGCCTTCGGCAACAATAAC
>JBFWIO010000276.1:0-4927 GCA_050255955.1 Victivallaceae bacterium | reverse complement strand
GTCGTAGAGCTTGCCCGCCATGTGGTTCCGGCGCGGCGAATCGAAGACGGTGGTGCGGAACTTGACCGAGTAATCGGGATAAACCCGGGCGAAACGGACCAGAACATCACGTACCCGCCGCGCATAGTCGATATTTCCCTCCAGCGCATAGACCAGCGCCGCATTTTCGATCGATGGCATCCGGCGCAGCCGGACGTAGTTGAGAATCCCGGTCAGGTGGTACTTGACGCCGAGGTTTTCGCCCTGGGTGAGCTGGACTTTGCCCTCGTAATAGGGGATGGTCTTGACCTTGCCGTGCGGCGAAGTGACGGTGTAGGATTTGTTCTCCGGGAATTCGGCATTGGGGAAGACTTTGCCGCATTTGGTGCAGCGGAAGGACGAGAGGTCTTTCTGCAGCACATCATCCCCCTCCCAGGCGAATTCCGGCAGGGTGCCGCAGTTGGGGCAGATGCACTTGCCCCAGGCGTCGTCGGACGGGATCATCAGCTCGATCTGGGCGGGGGTGAGCGACATCCAGAACTTCGACTGCGCTTTGATGCGGTCGTAAATTTCCTTGCCCCAAGGGGTTTTCAGATTCTGCCGGGCGCGCTCGATTTCCGCCGCCTTGACGTAGCCGGCGGGGTGGGTGACTTTGGCGGGGGCGTCGGCGTATTTCGCCACCGGGGTCCAGCCGTAGGGGTAGACCGGCGGCGGGGCGTCGATCAGTTTGAAGTTGTAAAATACCGCTTCGACCGTTGCGTCGCCGGTCCGGGAGCCGACGTGGAACTCGATCGCGTCGCAGAGCCCGTCGGGGTTGGCGGCAACCCGGTCGCCCTGGTAGTCGACGTTGATGCCGGACTCCTCGGCGAGGCCGATTTCGAGCTCGGTTTTGGCTCCGAATTTCTCCCAGTTGACGAAGCTCCAGACCGGCTTGTCAAGGCCGCTCCGGAAGAAACGGAAGGCGAGGATGGTCGCCGCGCCGCGTTCGCCGCGCATGGCGAGGTCGAATTGGAGCATTTTGCCCTTGAGCGAAACCGGCCGCGGGAGTTTGACCCGGCCGATGAAGTAGTTGGTGCTTTTCTGGTTGACCGTCCTGCCGCCGAGGCTGAGTGCGGGTTTGCCGTTGAATTCGACGCTTTTGAAGACGCCTTTGACCGCCTGGAGATTGGCGGGGTCGGTCAGCGCCGCCGCCGATTCGGCGGGCGTGAGCTCGGCGGCCGCAGTCAGCGCGACCGCGGCAAAGGTGGTCAAAAGAGCGGCAAAATTTTTCAGCATCAGACACTTCTCCCATGGTTCCGCCGGCGGCGGTTTTGGTTCGGCACATATTATATCACGAAGAGGGGGGTGTTTTTTTGTTTTTTTTTACTATTTTTTGGCTTTTTTCCTTTTCGATGCTATATTTTTTATGATGCCGCCGATGGGATGGAATTTTTTCGCGAACAGGGTGGAAAATGCCGGGAACCGAACTCAAATTATGCCATCAGGGGCGCAACTACCGGATGCGGCTGGTCAATTTCGGGCGGATTTCCTATTCGCGCCACGAGTCGCTGTGGCATTACCATCCCTTTTACCACCTGATTCTGCTGAGTTCAGGGCGGCACTATTTCGACCTCGCCGAGGACCGCACCGTGCTGCTCGAAAAAAATACCCTGTTTCTGATCAATCCCCTCCAAAAGCACCGCTTTCGCCATTTGCCCGGCGAGGAGTTCGAGCACACCGCGCTGATCTGGCAGTTCATCGACGGCAAAAACGGCGTCGGCTGTTTTCCGCTCCAGGAGCTGATGCACGTGCCGTTCCGCGACTGCCGGCCGTTTCAATCCTGCGGGCTCCTTGAGCCGGAGGCCTACCGGCTGATGGAGCAGCACCAGATTTTGATGGAGTCGATGCGCGAAAACGCCGATCCGGGGTGGTGGGGCGTGAAGTTCTTCCACGTCTGGTACTCGTTTCTCGAGCTGCTGATCCAGAAAAGCGCGGTCATCACCCCCGGCGAGCCCAACAAAGCGGTCGGCGAAATCGAACTTCTGATCCTCAAAAATTTTTCCGATCCGGCCTTTTCGCGCAAGAGCGCGGCGGTTTACCTCGACCGCAGTCCGAACTACCTCGACGCCCTTTTCCGCAGCCACACCGGGCTCACCATCAGCGAGGCGCTGCGCCGCAAACGCCTCGACAGCGCCGCCCGGATGCTGGTTTCGTCGGAAAAAACGGTCGGCGATGTGGCGGGCTGCTGCGGGTTCGCCGACCTCAGCAATTTTTCGAAAATTTTCCTTCGCAAGTACGGGGTTTCGCCGCTGCGCTACCGCTCGGCGCGTCACAACCGGCTGGGATATTTCAATGTCGACCACCAGAAGATCGATTCGCCCGCCTCGGCGCTCGGCAACTCGATCGATCCCGACCACGATTCGCCGGAACCGACGGCCCGACCGGCCAAAAAATAAAAAGGAGGGAGCCATGTCAAGAACCGTTCTCGTCGCCCCGGTGCCGAACCGGGACATCACTGCTGCCGCGCGGGCAGCACTCAAAGGACACTGGAAGTATGCCGTCCTGATGATTCTGGCGTTTTTTCTATTCAACATGGCGCTCCAGCAGGTTACCGGGCAGTTGCCGTATTTCATCGGGTTGTCGGTGATCGGCGGTTACGGCATCCAGATCGGGGTCTGCCGCTTTTTCCTCAATCGGGCGCGCGGGGCGGAATCCGACGACTTCTCGGTGCTCAAACTCGGCTTTGTCCGTTTCGGCAACGTGCTCTTGACGATGCTGTTGATGACGTTGTGGATTTTTCTCAAGACCTTGCTTTTGATCATCCCCGGGATTCTGGCGGTGCTGGATTACGCGATGGTGCAGTTCATCCTCGCCGACGACCCGCTGCTGCCCCCCCGCGAGACGCTCAAGCGAAGCAAGCAGATGATGTACGGTCACCGCTGGCAGTTTATCTGTTTGAATTTCCGTTTCATCGGCTGGGCGTTTCTCTGTCTTTTCACTTTGGGGATCGGACTCTTGTGGCTGATTCCCTATTTCAACACCGCGCTGGCGCGGTTCTACGACACGGTCCGGCCGCTTGAGCCGGTCGCCGAGCCCGACAAAGGCCTGCTGGTCGAATTGACCCCGATGACCGAAACCTCGCCGATGGTCGGCGCGCCGCCTCTGGCCCCCTTTATCCCGGAAGCGACCGGAACGGCACCGGCTCCGGCCCCCTATCGCGGATATTCGCTCAAAACTTCGATCATCCTCGCCGTCGTGATCCTGCTGCTGTGTTCTCCATTCGGTTACCTCGTTCGTTTCAACAAAATCAAAGAATGCCGGAACCGCATGACCACCGCCGCCATGATGAGCCGCAACGGACAGCAGGATTCTTTCGTTTACCGGATGATCTACAGTTGCCCGGATTCGGGGCGGAAATACATTTCCGGCCGTGAATTCATCGATTTCACCGACGACAAATCACTGCCGCATAAAATTCTGCTGCTGGAACTGCCCGGTTCACACCCGATGGAGGTCTTCAACGTCGCACCCGCCCGCGGCCCGGCGATGAGCTATAGCCTCAAAAATCCGACTTTGGAAAGCTTCATTGCGCTCCTGAAGGAACACTATGATCTTGACGACGGCCTGATTCAAAACATCCGCGATGCCTGGGCGGAACGCTAAGCTGCGGATGGCCTGAAGCCGACTGGCGATTTGAGCAATCTTTTGAGCTCACCAGGACGCAAAATTCTCGTCGTAAACTTGTTATCGCCCGCGGTATTTGCATCTTGCTGATTCTCAAAATCTTTGCTCAAATCGCCAGCCTTTTCATGCAACATGCAGACTAAGGGGAGACAAAGTTTTTTGCGAGAAATACCGTCTTGCGGCAGCATGCTTTCTTGCAAAAACGCAGTTCCGGCGATATAGTAAAACTTCGGTTGGACACCGCCGAACCAAAGCAACACACCAGAAATACCGCCGGAACGTTCCGGAACCAGGAAGGAACCACAAGATGAGTGAAGAGAAGAAGTTCGCGGTATTGAACATCGACGGTAAAGAGGTCAGACTCCCCATCGTTGTCGGTACCGAAGGTGAAAAAGCCCTCGATATTGCCGCGCTGCGAAAAGAGACCGGGTATGTCACTTTGGATCCGAGTTTCATGAACACTGCCGCATGCTACAGCCGGATCACTTTTGTTGACGGCGAAAGCGGCATTCTCCGCTATCGCGGTATTCCGGTCGAGGACCTCTGCAAACTGGGCTCCTTTGTCAAGGTCGCCTATCTTCTGGTCAACGGCCAGCTGCCGACCCCGGAACAGAGCCGTAACTTCTCGTCGTTGCTCAATGTCAATTCTTTGCTGCACGAGGATATGCGTCACTTTTTCGATCACTTCCCGCAGGGGGCGCATCCGATGCACATCCTCTCGACGATGATCAACGCGCTGGCGGTTTTTTACCCCAACGTCGACTTGCTGTCGATGGAGGAGGATATCGAGATTTCCACCGCCCGGCTGATCTCGATCGTCCGGACAATGGCTGCGGTGGCCTACAAAAAATCGATCGGCGAACCGGTGGTTTACCCCCGGTGCGACCTCAAGTATTGCGGCAACTTCCTCAATATGATGTTCGACTCGCCGGTGTGCCCCTATGCGGTCAAGCCGGAGATCGAGCGGATTCTCAACATTCTGTTTATCCTCCACGCCGATCACGAGCAGAACTGCTCGACCACGGCGGTTCGCACCGTGGGCAGCGCACAAGTGAATTTGTACGCCACCATTTCGGCAGGGATGTCGGCCCTCTCCGGCCCGCTCCACGGCGGAGCCAACCAGGAAGTGATCGAGATGCTCAAGATGATCCAGCGCGACGGCGACGTCGCCAAGTACATCCGCAAGGCCAAGGACAAGAACGACTCGTTCCGGCTGATGGGCTTCGGGCACCGGGTCTACAAGACCTACGACCCCCGGGCGGCGATCATCAAAAAGGAATGTCAT
>JBFWIO010000275.1:0-4940 GCA_050255955.1 Victivallaceae bacterium | reverse complement strand
TCCGCAAATACTGTTGAAATCGGCTCTATATCGCCAATTTCAAAACTCTCTGCGGCGCTGAAAAACGCTCACCGTGTCCGGCTTATCCGACCTTTCGGGCTTTACCGCCGAGGGTAAAGCCGCTCAACGCCGGACGGCGTCGGCCATCGGCGATCATTTTTTCATCATCCGCAAATACTGTTGAAATCGGCTCTATATCGCCAATTTCAAAACTCTCTGCGGCGCTGAAAAACGCTCACCGTGTCCGGCTTATCCGACCTTTCGGGCTTTACCGCCGAGGGTAAAGCCGCTCAATGCCGGACGGCGTCGGCCATCGGCGATCATTTTTTCATCATCCGCAAATACTTTTGAAATCGGCTCTGACCATATAATATCGCGGTTTTAACGGAATGCAAACGTTGCTTTATGCGCTCCAGTCAGGGGTTGATTTTTTGCCGTAATGTGCTATTTTATCGACCATTTTAAGCGCTTATTCCTGAATAAGCCAAAATGTCCTGATTTGCGGCGAAAAGCCATTCGCTCGTCAGTTAAAATTGCCGATACCGCCGGTATCGTCAATTTTATCAGACTTCGTGACTGACATTTCGACGCGACATCATGCCATTTCTTTATTTATGGATAAGCTCTTAGAGATAAGCTCTTAGGGAGAAGTGCCAAGACCTTTGCCGGGGAGGATCATGAAGCTTGACTTGTATGAAGACGTCGCTTTTCGCTGCCGTTGCTGCGAGGTCGGCTGCTGTTCGAATTTTGAAGTTCCGGTGACGCCGGAGGAGCGCGCGGCGTTGGAGAAATTGGCGCTGCCGGGGCTTGAACGGCCGGAGCTCTGCTTCAAACCCGGGGCGGGCAAGGATTTCATGCTCGGCAAAGATCCGGTGACCGGGCGTTGCGTTTTCAGCAACGGCGCGCATTGTCTGATCCAGCAGAAATACGGCTATGCCGCCAAACCGCTGAGCTGTCGGGTGTTTCCGCTTCATATCCAGCAGTGGCGCGACGGCCGGGTTTCCGTCGAGTACCGGTTCATCTGTCCCGCCGTCGGCGGATCGGGACGCAAGATTGGTGAACAGAAGCCTGAAATCACGAAATTAGCCCGGGAAATGGCGCAGCGGCGCGGAGACGATGACGCGGTTTATGCCGAAAACAATCCGGTGCAACTGGAGACCGTGCGGCTGGTGCATGAGGGCTTCCGCCGTATTCTTCACCATCAGGGCGATCCGTGGGCGTTGCGGCTGTATACCGCGGCAAGGGTGCTCGATTTTCATGGTCAGCGCGCGATGCGCGGCGCGATTGCCGCCGCGGATGACGCCTTTGCCCGCGACGCCGCCGACTTCGCCCTCAAGGCGCGCGAGGTGCTGGTCGGCGAACTCGCGGCGGGCGAAGTGGATGCGTTGACCCGAACCAATTTTCGCAACATCCTCTGCGGGTATCTTCGCGATGACGCCGGAGAGAAGAATCCCGGGTTGATGTTCCGGCTGACGCGAACGATGCAACAGTTGCGGATTGTGAGCGGCAAAGGTCTCCTTACCGAACTCAATTTGCGATCTCCCGAGGTTCCCGGCGACGGTTTTCCGCTTCGCAAAGAACGTTTCGTTCTGACCCGGGACGGGCGCGCGATGTTCGAGCGTTTTTTCTTTGCCAAGCTCGATTCATTTCACTTCTGCGGCGGCATGGTGCATGATTTGAGTTACGAGGACGGCATGCGTCACTTGCTGCTGGCGGCCCCGATGGCGTACTGTCTGGCGGCGGGTTACGCCCGCGCCGCGAACCGGCGGGAGATCGGCGAAAGCGAGATGCTGGAGGCGGTGCGGCTGCTCGACTTCGCTTTTGCCCGTTCCCCGTTTTTCCGGCTGAAGGCGGCCAAACGCTGGATGCGACAGCAGCTCAGGCCAAAAAATTACGCCGGACTGCTGCGCGAAAGCTGGTGCTTCGATCCGGCCGGATAATCACTTTTGTTTCAACCGCAGTTTCTGCGCCGATTCGACGAGTTGGCGGTCGAGTTTCGGCATTACCCATTCAAGCGGGGTGCGGCGGCAATAGACCGCGATCCAGACCGTCCATACCAGCAGCGCGAGGGCCGCGGCTTTGTTCTGCCATGCGTTGAAATCCCAGCCGAAACGCCAGCTGTGCCCGGTCGGTTCAAAAGGAAGAAGATAAGGAATCAGCCACCCTTCGCCCGAGCCGAGGAGGTCGAGTGCGAAGTGAAGGTGAAAGAGCCCGAGAAAGAGCAGAAAACACTTGATGCGGTGCGAACAAAAGATCGTCAGTACGCCGGACGCGGCGACGGCAAAAAGGAGATTGTGTCCGTAAACATGATGCGTCGCCCAGTACGCCTCGCGTCCGAGGACATAAGTCATCCCGTCGAAATCCGGCAGTACCGCCGCCGCCATCGCGAGAAAACGTTCGCGCGCCGTCAAGTTGAAACAGTTGCCGGCGCACCACCCGCTCAGAATATGGGTTTGCAGATGCATTCAGTCCAATGGTCGTTTTGCGGCCGCGCGCTTTTTGGGCGCTCAGTTCTGCTCGATCGCCTGCTTGACTTCCTCGACGCAGCGTTTCAGCGCCGGCACCGGATGATTTTCGTCGGCCTCGTACTCAATGGTCAGATAGCCTTTGTACTTGATCTCCTTGAGCAACTTCACCATCGCCGGGAGATCCAGATTGCCGGTGCCCACAATCACATCCTCGGGCTTGCCGGCGCGGTCAAAGACAAAGTCCTTGAGGTGCATGCCGTATAAGCGCGAACTGTACTTGCGCGCCACCGCCACCGGGTCTTCGCCGCTGTCGAGCATCCACGCCGTGTCGAGACACAAGCCGATGTTGTCCGACGAACGGCTCAGCAATTCGTCGATTGCCGCCAGCGAACCCATCTTGTGCTTGCGCCCGTGGTTGTGATGGGCCAGCTTTTTGCCGTATTCGACGCAGAGATTTTCCAGAAGGTCAAGCGCTTCAAGGTCGATGTGGGCGCTGATCACCGGAATTTTGGCCGCGACCGCGAATTCAAACGATGCGCGGCATTCGGCTTCGTCGCTTCCGAAGTGCTGGACGCCGCAGCTTGAGAGCACAATTCCGCCGTTGCGGTAGGTCTTCAGCACATCATCGTATTTGCCGCGGACGTCAAAGTGGACGCCGCAGATTTCGAGACGGTCAACACCGCATTCCTTCAGTGCCGCGATCACTTCCGGCGCGGTTTTGAGTTTGCGGAAACACCAGCTTTGAATGCCCAGGCGCTCGATCAACGGATGTGTCATTTTTTCCCTCGTGTTATGTTGCTTGTGCGATAATATACGAGGGATGTTCGTCTTTTCAAGGCAGCGGCAGCAAAATACTGAAAGTGCTTCCTTCGCCGACCTTGCTTACCGCTTCGGTCGAGCCGCCGTGAAGCTGGGCGATGTGTTTTACGATCGCCAGTCCGAGCCCGGTACCCCCCGCCTTGCGGCTGCGGGCGCGGTCAACCCGGTAGAAACGCTCGAAAACCCGCGTCAGATGCTCCGGCGCAATCCCGCAACCGTAGTCGCGGACACTGATTTTCGCCTGATGATCGACCACTTCGAGTTCGACTTCGATCGGGCGCTCGGTCTCCGAATACTTGATGCTGTTGGTCAGCAAATTGAGGATCGCCTGTTCCACCAGCTGGCGGTCGACCAGTACTTTGGCGCCATGCGAACGGTCGAGGAGGTGGATTGCCATGTTTTCCGGAGCACGGGCGCGGGCGAGTTCGATGGCGGTCTCCGCCGGGGCGCGGAGCTCGACGAGTTCGCGATCGTCGCGGTTTCTTTCAAGCGACCGGCATTCGAGGTCGGAGAGCGACAAAATGTCGTCCACCAGCGAGGTCAGACGCTTCGAGTGCATATCGAGAATGCCGAGGAAACGCTTCGCGGTTTCGGCGTCTTCCATGGCGCCGTCGAGCAACGTCTCCACCGCACCGCGGATCACCGTCACCGGGGTTTTGATCTCATGTGAAACATTGGCGACGAAGTCGCGCCGGTAATTCTCAAGTTTGCGAAGCGTAGTCAAATCGTAGACCACCAGCAAGATCCCCGAGGAGTGCTCTTCGCCCCAGCTGAGATGGGTCGCCCGCAGCCGCAAATACCGGTCGCCGGACGGCAGCTTGAGGGTCATTTCCATTTCATGATTCTGGAAATTCTCGCGGAGACTGCGGATCAGTTCGTCGAGCTGGCGGTTGCGCACCAGCCCCGCTATCGCGGTACCGGCGGCGCGCAGCGGCATGATGTCGAAAATACGCGAGGCGGCGGTATTCATATCGATGATCTCGCCGTCCATATTGAGCATGATCACCCCCTCCGAAAGCGAGGCGAAAATGGCGTCGCGTTCGCCTTTCTCGCGGGTGATCCGGCCGATCTGGCGCTTCAACTCGTCGGCCATCGCGGTCAATGCCAGGGCCAGGCCGCGGATTGCGCCGCGTTTCGGAATCGGCAGTTTCTCGTCGAAGTTGCCGGCGGAGATGCGTTCCGCCGCCGCCTGAAGCTTCTGGACCGGACGGCTGACCAGAACAAAAATCAAAAAACTCAGCATTACCGCGAAAAGCACGGTCAAGGCGATGGTCAGCGCGATATCGCGGCGGGACTGGTAGAGAACTTTGTCGATCTCCTGAATCGAAACCGCGTTGCGCACGATGTACTGTTTGCCGTCGAAAATCAACGGCGTCGAACAGTAAAGCATCCGCCGGCCCTGGGTGGCGCTGTAGCGGATCTGGTAGGCAAATTTCTCGCCGGAGCTGAAGACGTTGCGCAACTCGGCCACTTCCGGGCGGTTGGCGTGGTTGTCCATCAGGATCGGATTTTCATCGGTGTCGGCGATCACGGTGCCGTCTTCGGCGATGATGCTGACCCGGGTCTTGTAGGTGCTGTTCTCCAGCTTGACCGCCGTTTTGAGTTCGGCGGCGGAGCGGTGGCGCAGAACCGATTCGCAGAGCGGCAGCATCA
>JBFWIO010000274.1:0-4952 GCA_050255955.1 Victivallaceae bacterium | reverse complement strand
GGAAAAATTGCTGTGATGGTGCTACATTGAGGCGAATCACAAGGAATCACCGATGAAAATCATCCATTTCTCCGATCCGCACGCCGGGGGCCCGGCAGAAGATTGGCTCGCTTACATCGACAAACGCTGGGTCGGGGTGTTCAACTACCGTTTCCGGCGGCGCTTCCGCCACGACCTCGCCAAACTGGAGCGGGCGGTCGAATACATCCTCAAAGCCCGCCCCGACGTGGCGATCTGTACCGGCGACCTGACCAGCACCGGCCAGCCGGGGGAATTTGACAAGGTGCGGCCGATTCTGGCCCCGCTGCGCGATTCCGGCATTCCGGTGATCTACACGCCCGGCAACCACGACTGCTACGTCACCCGGCCGCAGTGCGTGGCGGCGGTGAACGAGATGGTCGAGTATCTTTCGTGCGGCGAAGACCGCTTCAGCGAGTTTCCCAAGGTCCGCACCATCGGCGGCTGCGATTTTCTGATCGTCAACACCAGCCGTCCGTCGAATCTGCTGTGTTCGTGGGGATTTCTGACCGCCCCGGACGCCGCTTTCATCGCGGAGCAGTGCCGCCGGCCGCATGACCGGCCGCGGATTCTGGTCAATCACTATCCGATTTTCGAGGATCACCCGATTTTACGGATGCGCCACCGGCTTTTCGGCGAAAAGGCGATCCGGAACCTGATCGAAGCGGGAGTGCTCGACTTGTCGCTCTGCGGCCACGTCCACGCGCCGTACTGCCGGATCGATGCGACAGGCCGCGGCGAAAACTGCGCGGGCTCAGTCACCCGCAACGGCTCAATGGTGGAGATCGAGTACGACCCCGCCGCCGATGCTTTCCGCTATCAGACCATCAAGCTCTGAAATAAAGAGAAAAATAATTCCGGCGGATATGATTAATAAAATCTTGCGGAATAACAAAGCAATTCAATTCCACATGAGGCAAGTATCGTTGTAATCATGCCAAGAAGAGCTGCTCTGAATTTCCAACGGTTCTCTTCTCGCATTCCTCGAACTAAAAGAATCGTATGCGGGATACTGCCAAACAATAACCAAAACATCAAAAATGGAAACCACCACGGCAAATCGCCAAACGGAGCAGTAAAAATCAGTGCAATCCCTGCTCCGAACCATAATAAATAGGTGATGAAGCCGCCTATATTCAACAACAGTCCTCTCATTTTGTCGGCAATCACGGCAAACACCAGAGTTGTCAACACCAAAGTTGGCACAATAAACAAAATAAGGATCATTCCAACGACTGGCATTAATCGAAAAATAAGTTCCATATAAATCTCCGTTTTACTATAACTTCAAAACGGATAATTTGCAAATGTTCGTCCTTGTTAATGATAATAAAGAACTATTATCAACACTCTGCTCTCCGCTTGGTCGGAAAATCCTGAAGAGCACCGCAATTTTCACCCAACTATTAGCGGGAATTCCCCGAAGAAGATTTGAAAATCTTCAATTCAGATGCTATTGCTATTGGTGACGACCAATTCAAAAGCAAATAGGTAAGTAAGTGTAGCCCGAAGTAATAAAATCCGCTCAGGAAACCCCGCAAAGACCAATAATTTATAATGCAAATATTTAATTATAATTGAATTTCAAAGAATGGCACGATAGAACGAAGAATGGCACGATAGAACGCGATAGAACGTTGCGCCGGGACGAGAACTTTCTCGCGGCGCCCTGCTGAAAAACAACATACCATCACCTATTATTACCAATTTATTTGAAATTACGTCTATTGTCATAAATGTCCATATATAAATAATAACCATTCTTTGATTTGATAATGACGGCTCGTACTGATTCGTTTTGTACATCTCTATAAAAGCTTTTTGAAAAAATGATATCATTTATTTTGATTGCCATTTTTTTCTTATGTTCTGGATAAATAAATTGATTTATAATATTCGCAAAAAGTTCACATTCATCTCTGTTTTTATCTATTGCAGATGTCTCAAGTTCATCACTCCATTCCGCGACAGCACACAAATCATTTTGAGAAAAAACAACCCAACGATTGAAATTACCATCGCGCCCTTGACTTGTAAAAAAGTAAAGGATTTGAATATTCTTTGGTAGCAAAACACCAGCGTCTTCAAGACGTTGAAAATGCTCAATATCTGGTTTTGCATGTTCTGCATTGCATCCAATGATAACCAAAATAGCAAATAGAAATAAATACTTCATTAAGAATAAAACCTTTTTGTAGCGTCCCCCATATAGTCTACAGTGCCATTCTTTGTTTATTAATAATCTATTCATAATCTAACGTGCCACTTTTTGTAAAATTCTATCATTATTTGTACAATATATTATTGGCATATTGCTTGTTTTGAGCACAAGGAACGGGGCCAGAAGTTTTATTGCACATCGAAATCGTAGTAGGTGTCGGGGTATGGCTCGTCCTTGAGCCGGAAGTGCCACCATTCGGTGTCGAGCTGGATGAATCCGGCCTTTTCCATGGCTTCCTTCAAAATCGTTCGGTTGCGGCGCTGTTCCGGCGTGATTTGCTTGGAGTCCGGGTGGGACACTTCGTCGAAAAGGTCGAAGGTTCCGCCCATGTCCACCGGCGTGCCGTCCATTCGTGCCAGCGTCAGGTCGATGACGCTTCCGCGGGAGTGGCCGGAGCGGGCATCGATGTAACGGCCTTTCAGCAGATCACCTTTGGTCAGGTTGGGAAAGAATGCCTTTTCGCCCGGCGCTTCGGGATCGTTGATCCAGCGGACGAAGTGGGTGACCGCTTTCTGTGGTCGGTAGGCGTCGTAGACCAGTATGCGGTAGCCCTGTTTGCGAAGGTCTTCCGCCGCTCGGGCGAGCGCGGCGGCGGCTTCCCTGGTCAGTGACGGTTTCGGGGCATGGTAGCCGTCGATCGGAGTTCCGACGAAATTATAGGACGTTGCGTAACGGATATCGAATACCGGATCGGGAATCACATCCGCGATGTAAACGAAATTCTCCGGAATCTTCGCCGTTCGGGATGGTGCACAAACACAACCGGACGAATACAAGAGGAAGACAACCGCAAAGACCGCCGCAAATCGTTTAAAAATCGTTTTCTCTGGCATTTTTTTGTCCGTGTTTCTCATTTGCCTTTGCTGCCGGACTCGTCGTGCACACATTCAAAAAACGAGGTTCACAGCCGCAAGAGTCGCGGCATCGGCAGCAGCGCCGCCGCGATCCAGGTGGACGGAGGATCAAGCAGCAGGAAAAGCATCGTACCGATGATCGCGCCGCAATAAAAAAGCTGGGCGTCCGGCGGCTTGAAGCCGTGACGCAAGTTGCGCACCGCAAGCCACAATCCCAGCGGCAGCAGCATCAGCGCCCACGGCCAGTTGAAGACCATCACCCCGGCTGTCAGCCAGACCGGCAGAAGATTCACAAAATTGAACTTTCCCCGCCCGTCCGGCAGCGCCAGCAGCACCAGTCCCGGCAACAAGCCGATCGCATAATCGGTGAAAAATTGCCGGTCGGCCAGATAGTCGGCGGCGCTCCAGGCCAGCATCGCTGCCGCCGTACCGAGTTCAATCGCCGCAAAATGGGTGGTCACGCCGGGCAAACGCCCGACCCAGAACCGCGCCAAAAGATAGAGGCCGCCGAGTACGGCAAGCGCCAGCGGCAGTTGCGGAATCGACCGCGCCCGGGTGCTCCATTGATCCATCGCCGCCGCGCCGCCGATCTGGTGCGATTCGCGCGGCACCGCCGAGGTCGGCAGCGAATAGAGGATCGGCAGCGCCCCCGGCGCCAGCAAGGGATCGCTGTCGTCACGCTGCAAGGCCACCAGGCGCCGGTCGAGTTCCCCGAGATCGACGGAGAGTTTCTCCGGCGACGGGCTCCGGGCCAGTAATGACCCGTTGCTGCCCGGCAGCCGGATGCTTTTGCCGGCAAAGGGGAGCAGTCCGTCGTCGTATTCCTGCGGCACGATCAGCACGCCGCCCGGCGCCAGCAGTTTTCCGGCCAGATAATGAAGCAGTTCCCGTCTCGCCTCGGCCCGGCTGGCCGGGAGTTCGGCGATGAAAATAAGGTCGTATTTGCGCCCGGCCCGCTCCTGGCGGCGGAGGTATTCGGGAAAGGTGAACTGCTCCTTGCCATAGGTGCCGGCGTTGAGATAAATATCGACTTCATCGACCCAGCGGAACGATCTCAGGTGTTCGGTCACGGTGGCCGGGATTTCGCCGAGGAAGAGAATTTTCTGCTCTTCCTTGCCGGAAAGCAGCGAGGCGATCAGGGCCGAGGCTTCGAACCGGGTGAGGTCGCGCGGCAGTTTGTAATGGCGGGCGGCGGTGATCAGTTCGCCTTCGTTCTCCGACGGGCCGGAATAGGCTTCGATACGGCCGCCGCTGTTGCCGCTGTAGGAAACCTGGCGGCCGAGAATCGCGCCCGGCAGTACCGTGAAGGCGATCAGGAAAATAACCGGAATCAGCTTGGCGGGGCCGCCCGAAAAGTACGTCCAGATCAGGAACGCCGACGCCGCCAGCGCCGCGATGCACCAGCGCATCAGCATCGGATTGAAGAGCACATCGATGCCGCCGAAATACAACCCCAGCATCACCAGTGCCAAAGTCAGGCCGAAGATGCCGCGGAAGTGATCGCTTCGGCGTCCCGGCGGCAGCGCCGCGACGCCCCCGGCGGCAAGCCCGCACAGCACGGCTGAGCCCCAGGGGACGAAGATCAAGTAGATCAGCCCGATCAGCGTCCAGCGCAAACGCCAGCGCACCAGCACCGTTCCGGCGGCGGCCGCCGCCAGCGCCGCCAGCAGAAACGCGGTATTCCGCAGGGAATACAGTCCGATCGAACTTGCCAGCCCGACCCACAGTGCGGTCAGGAATGATGTCAAGATGATGATAAAGTTGTTCATTGGGCTCAATATAATGGGTTTTTGCGGAAAATCAATTGGCACGAATTGAAAAAAGTGCGATATGGCGTTATTTTAAAGCATGCTCACGGC
>JBFWIO010000273.1:0-4953 GCA_050255955.1 Victivallaceae bacterium | reverse complement strand
AGACATATTCCCGTCCGGCGACAAGCGGAATCGGTGATTCGAGTTCCACGCCGCAGCCGTTGTACAGTTCCGCGTCAAACCTGAGTTGGAGACATCTTCCCGGCGTTTCGTTTACGCCGCCGTCGATGCATGCGATTTGTGCCCGGTAACGTGTTTTCCACTGCAAGTTCCCGTCAAAAGAGTCAAAAAACGCCAATGTTTTCAGGCTGATCAGGAGAAGCCAGAAGACCGTATGCTTTGTCATCAGAGTCTGTCCCAGAGACTCTGATCCGGGCGGGTTGCGACTGGAAATCCGTACCCATTGGTGAGGATGTTGTCATACGGCCGCAGCGGATTGACTACAAATGATGTCACATGGCCGTCCAGCCAAAGCACATTATAGGCGCCATTGTGCCGGGCGTCAAGATAGCCGACGGAGCCTTGCTGCAACCCCGCGCTGGGATGCCAGCTGGCCAGGATGTAATAGCCGCGATTGTTATCCGCTCCGGCCATGGAGTCGGCGCTCAGCACGGTCGCGCTCGGAGTTCTGATCTGGGGGAGCTTGGCGGGGATCTTATCCGATCCGAGAGCGGTAGTCATCGCGCCATTGTCGACGCGGTTGCAACCGGTGACAAATGCGTAATTTGTTCCGTAATGAACAAACGAAAAAAGCGGCGCGGCGGCGGTGGTCGGTTCATTCATAATCGTCCATTCCATCCCTGCGGCGGTCATGGAGCTGTCGGTCACTTTGGAGGGGCAGATCAAAAGTTTGCTGGCCACAAAATTATTCATGCGCAGGATGCCTGACCATAGATAATTGCTGCCGACTTGCTTGTATGGTGGGAGGTAGTCCTGATAGCTCTGTGAATACATGACAAAGCCGAGGCCCTGCTGCTTGAGAGAATTGGTACAGGATATTTTCTTGGCGGCCTCACGCGCCTTGTTCAATGCCGGTAAAAGCATTGAAGCGAGGATTGCAATAATCGCAATGACAACCAGCAGCTCGATCAACGTGAAATGCTTACGGTTCATTTCCACTACTTCCTTTCTTTGATCTTGATTGTTTCTGGAAAATTCGTCAGCGTTCAAAATCTGCGTATCGCATCAATACAGGATTGCCAAACAAAGCGAAAGATGTTTCCATCGTTATGTTCTCATCAAGTCATCTTTTTTCGGACTGCTCACTCTGTTTTGGGGCGTCGATAAACCATACTTCATATCCTCCGCAGATGAACCGTTCATTCAGCCGTTGGCGGATCGCGTCGCGGGAGTCGGGCCGGCCGGTACGCAAGTTCAGGTACGGTCCCGGTCCGCGAAACTCCCGCATCACCGATTCCGGATCATTGACGGCGTCTTCGGCAAATTGTGACGGATTGGCCAGCGCCACCAGTTTCCCCCGCCGGTTTTCCGCAGTCAGTAAATAGAAGTCGGCATTTTCCCCGATTTTCCGGTAGGAGTGCTTGCCTTCCAGCAAGATATCCTGATAGTTTTCGGCGAAAATTGCGCCGGTCTCGAACGCTTTTAGGCAACGGCCGTCCAGCGTACCCCACCACCAGATGAAAATTCCGGCTGATCCGCACATCATATCATGGATGATTCGCGCTTCCAGATAAGCCTGACTGCGTCCGCCGATCTCGTCGAAGCCGCTGGGAAAGCTCATCGTCGCGTTCGCCATACTGATGAACTCTTTGCCGTTGGCGGAACTCCACTCTTTGGCTGCCGAAATCTGTTCCGGCGTTCCGGGCATTCCCCCGCCGATATACGCGCCGTTGACCTCCGGCAATTTTAACAATTGCGGCCAATCGATTCCGTAACGACGTTTCACCCAGTCCGACTGGTAGCCGCAGAACAATTTGAAACGGACTTCAGGATAAAATTGACGGATCAAACGGGATATTTTTTCCATAACCAGGGTGTTCTGGTGGCAGCGGAAATCAACCCATTGATCCTGATATCGGGCAAGAATCTCATCTGGCGTCAAGGACGCAATCTGCGCCGGATCGAGCTTGGCATATTGTGCGAAAGCCTGTTTGCAGCGGGAGTCAAAGCAATATGAAAGTGGCGAGGAATATTCAGCATCTTCCATGACCTCAGTGATCCCGTTTGCTTTGAGAAGCCTGGCGTATTTCTCCAGATGTTCCGATAAATAGCGGTCGTTGTCGCTTAAAATAGTGGTCGGGCAGACCAGTTTGCCGGCCAGCGACAGACCGCGGTCGTCGTCGCGCCAGACGCCCAACGTCTCCGGGTGTTGTTCCACGTAATGTTTGCTCTCGTCGGAGTAGGGTGTTCCCGGCCACCAGAATTCGCCCCAGTTGGCCAGCTTCAGACGCGAACGTTGGCGCACCCGTTGCCAGTGTTCACGGTTGCGCAAGGACAACGCCGGGTCGCTTTCGCGTACCCGTGACGCCCAGACGGTGATCCCCGCTTTTTCGAAACTTTCGAGCAGTCTGGTCTGCTCTTCTTCGCTCAGCAGTGAGGCGTAAATGGCATCGACACCCCAGGCGTAGCGGGGGGCGGACGGCGCGTTCAGGGCGTCCAGAATTTCCAGCGTCTGTTCCGTTGTCTGTCCGAATAGCTTCATCGTGACCGGATATCGGCCCGGCTTGGCGGACGGCGACGATGAAAGAACCGCGAAAAACAGCGAAGAGGTCTTCTCCTGCGGCCGGTACGGAGGAATCGGGCGGTCGAAGAACAGCGAATAGCGGTTGAACTTCCGGCCGTTCTCTTCAATAACCTGGTGCTCAATGCGATCTGGGGAGTGGGCGATGAAATGGGGGTTCTTCCATTTGTTCTCATCGCCGCTCCACCGCTTGCTTCGGGTCGGGTCCTCCAACGTGACGGTTTCCGGCAATGTCAACTCCAAGGCAAAATTTTGTAGAGGTTTTGACGTAAAATTACGCAATTGCAACAGGAATTGCTGACTCGATCCGGCGCAGAGGTACACCGGCGTCTGCAACATGGCCGGGTGCCAGAATCGCACCTGTGCCGGAACTCCTTGATCGGGCAGAACGCTGAAAAAATGGCGCGGCGGCAGCTGCCGTTCCGGCACGTAATCAGCATCGTCGGTCAACAGGAAAAGATCAATCGAGCTGAAGTTGTTCGCGTGACGGTCGTTGATAAACTGCATCGACAGCGAGTCGGTTAAGTCGAGGGGCTGACCGGTGACGCGAATCCAGCTGTAAGCATCGCCGATATGCATGTCATCGGCGCTGGTTTCAAGCGGGAATTTTGCGCCGTTGAGAGTGAAGGTGATCCCGGATTTCCCCCAGGTTTTAAATGTCCCGATTCGAGTCCAGAGATGATATTTGCCGGGATGGCCGATCGGGATTTCCGCTTTGACCGGGGCCGGGTTTCGCCACTCCGGGCGGACCAGCGAGGCGTCGCCGGATTCGTTGGGCATGGCGGAGCGGGCGAGGGTCCATTGCTTTTGATTTTCCAGTCGTCCGCGTACCGCGCCGGGGGCGGCGAGCGATTCCGCTTCGAGGAAATAGTAGTTTTTGCCGTTGCGTGCTTCGTGCCGGAGAAGCCGGCCGGCGGCAACCGGAGCGGTTTCCGCCGGTTCGACGGCAAGCGAGGTTCCCGAGTTCAGTTCAACCCATTCCACCCCGGCAATTTCAACTGCGCCGGTGCATTTGCCGGAAGCATCCCAGAAGGCGAACCGGACACACGCACTGACGGCATCAGGCGGAAACTCGTAACGTGTTCCGCGTCCGAACCGAAGTTCCGCGTCCTGCCATTCCTTGTCGAGCATCCCCGGCGTCCGGCGGGCAAAGTAAAATTGCCCGGCATGGGTGTTGTCGGCGCGGAACAGCGTGATTGAGGCTGCGAACATTCCGGCGGAAAGTTCGAGCGAACGCAGTTTGCATTGGACGCGGTACGTGCGGTCGGTGAATATGGTCTTTCCGAACGTCAGCCGGTCGGAGTTGAGATTGGTATTTGCGTTTGCCGCTGTCAACGTCGCGGCCGGGGAGGTGCCTGAAACGACGGTGTTGCCGGTTTCCCACCAATTCTGCAACTGATGCCGGAACGATCCGTTCGGCAGCAGATTGTCTGCACCTGTGGCAAATACGAAATTACAGAATAACAATGACAACAGCAAAAATCTCATTCAGTCGTCCTCCAATTGTTTGCTTGGTGTTATTATAACTTGAATATTCAACAAAAGCAAGCTTGCATATACAAATTTTCAAAAAAAAACAAATTCGTTTAGAAAAAAGGCTTGTTTTTTCAAGGAAAAGAGCTATCTTCTATACAAGTTGAAACATCAAAGGCTATTTTGAAGATGAACCGGCAACCGATATATAAACAGATATGCGAACATTTGCTCGGACGAATCGAGGCCGGCGAGTTGCGTTGCGGTGATTTGCTGCCCTCTGAAAACGACTTGACCCGGCAGTTTGAAGTCAGTCGCATGACTGTCCGCGCCGCATTGGCCGAGCTGGAAAAATCAGGGGTGGTCCGTTGCACGCATGGCAAGGGACGCGAAGTTTGCGCCAACCACCGGAGCCGTTCATCGGATTCGGTCAAGCCGGTGGCCGTATTCCCGTTTTTTCCGACTGTCGCCGCTGACGACATCAATTATCATAACGGAATACTGAACGGCATGGGCGATTCCTTGCTGCGCTACGGCTTGCCGGTTCGTTATGTTTCCCCGGGAGAACTGAAAAACCGCGACCGGGATTTTCTGACCTTTTTTACGCCGGAACGATACAGCGGACTGATTTGGATCAACAGCAACCAGCCCTGGGTGTTCGACACGGTGCGCTTGCTGCCGTTGCTGAAAATACCTTATGTGATGCTCAATTACATTCTGCCGCCGCAGATGGGGTGCTATGCCGCTACCGATCATTTTGGCGGGATGGAGAAAATCACCCGCCACCTCCTCGCCAAGGGGATTCGCAAGATCGCATTGTTGAGCGCGGATATTCGCGCTTATGGTTATGCTCAACTGCGCTGGGAAGGCTTCCGGAGAAC
>JBFWIO010000272.1:0-4956 GCA_050255955.1 Victivallaceae bacterium | reverse complement strand
GAGCTTGCCGGCATGAGTTTGCGCATAGGCTTCAGCGCAATAGTGATACGTGTTGTCGGAGGTGAAAAAATATCCCCGGTCCGGCTGGTAATCGATTTTTGCCGGATGCACCGAAGATGAGACATGCCATGCCGTGATTTCTCCGAATTCGGAAAAACGGTCGGCGAAAATTTTACCGCGACGGGTATAGACCGGTTGATCCACTGAGATAATTTCAATCTTTTTCAGGTTGTTCCGGAGAAAAAAATCGGTGGCTTGTTCCGCGATATTGAATGGATCTATGCCGATTGTGGTAATTGTGCCGTTGTAGTCATTCTCCACCAGTACGCCAACTACGGGAATGGTAAACGGCAGCTGCTGCCATGACTGATCAACCTCCTGAAGCAGAATTACTGCCGAGCATACCTGATTTAGCCGGTTCCAGCGCTCGTCAATCGGATATTCCCGGATATTCAAGGGTTCTACCAGCATGGCATAACCTCCGGCCAGCGCTGCTGATTCAATCGCCCGCAACGCGGTGAAAAAAATTCCGGTGGAAACCAGATCCGGATTGACGATGACGACACCGATGCAACGCCGGGAAGCGCCGTCGGATGCCGGACTCGGCGGAAAATTGACGAAGATACCCCGCTGGGCGGATTTATTGAGAATTCCGGTTTCGACCAGATAGTCCACTCCGCGAATCGCCGCACCGTAACTGATCTGAAATTTCGCGGCAAGCCGCCTGAGCGACGGAATCCGGGAGCCCGGCGGATAGGTGCCGCAAATGATCTGCGTTCGAACGTAGTCGATAAGCGGCTCGGCAATAATGGGTTTTCTTTTCATGATTCCATTTGCAATGGTTGTGATCTATCTATGCTCACAACTATAAATATAGAGGATGCAAATGTCAATATTGATGTTCACAATAAAGGCGACAAAGTGATATAACTGATCTGTTTCCGGCTTGTTTCGGGGACTGTGGAAGCAGGCTGGTAGCGGCGCAAAAAAAAGCCCGGAAACAGTTCCGGGCTTTAATGGTGTGGTCATATAAGAAGAATAATCCGGCGTAGACCGGCCGGATCATTCCGAATCGGCTTAAGCGTCCAGTGTTTTTCGGTGCGAAAAATTACCGGAAAGCGCCGTCCCAGTCTTTGAAGACCGGTTCGAGGTGACGCTGTTTGAGGCCGTCGACCACCGCGGTCACCGAGGACTGGTCGTTCATGGAGAACTGTCCGAGGGTGTGGCTCTTTTCGACGCTTTCGCGATAGCCTCCGGGGCTGACCTGGGAGCCGGCGCTGAGGTGGCTCACCGCCAGCTCAGCCATCCGCAAACGGAAATCCGCCTTTTCGCGGGTGGACAAATAAAGGTCGGATTCGGCGAACATCAGCCGGAAGGCGAGGATCATTTGCTCCAGATTGCGGTCGGTGAGCGGCGACGGCACATTGTATCCGCCGAGGGTCGGGGTGATCCGGGGAAACGAAAACTGGGTCCGGCTCCGCCAGAAGTGTTTGCGGATCCAGAGTCCGTGAATCGCCAGATTGGCCGCTTCCAGCCGCCAGTCCGGATTCAAGCCGAGAAGCGCTCCCATTCCGAGGTTGTAGAACCCCGCCCGGCCGCCCGCGGCAAGCGCGTTGAGCCGGAAGTTGTAGTCCGCCTTGGGGCCGGAGGGGTGGAGCGTCTTGTAGAGATCGCTGTCGTAGGTCTCCTGATAGAGCGTCAGGCCGTGGCAGCCGGCTTCAAAGAGCGTCCGGTAGTTTTCCTCGCTCATCGGGTAATATTCGATATTGATGTAGGCGAAGTCCTTTTTGAGCTCACGAATGCACCGCGCGGTGAATTCGACCGAGGCTCCTTTGGGGTCTTCGCCGGTGATCAGGAGCAAACTCGCATGGCCCATATCCTTGATGATTTTCGCCTCGTCCATCACTTCGTCGAAACTCAGTCGGCGCCGCTCGTAGTGAAAGGTGCTCCTGAAGCCGCAGTAGACGCAGTTGTTGATGCAGAAGTTGGAGATATACAACGGGGCGTACATCCGCACCGTTTTGCCGAAGTAACGCAGTTTGATGCGGCGGGCCGCTTCGCCCATTTCCGGCAGAAACGCTTCCGCCGCCGGGGAGATGAAGTGGAGAAAATCGGAGAACTTCGGCTCCGGATTGCGGAGCGAGGCGACAACCTGCGCCGGGGTCGCATTGGCAATATAAGTTGCCAATTCCCCGGCGCTGTGTTGACTGTAGGGAATCGCTTTCATGATATCACTCAGATAATGCGGTCAAAGGTGTTCAAGGGCGAAGTGGCGTCGGCGCGCGACTGAACCGCAGCCGGTCCGGCGGTGAGCGCCAGCTCCGCCGCTTCGACCGCCAGCGCAAAGGCGCGGCCCATCGCGCCGGGATCACCGGCCGCCGCCACCGCGGTGTTGACCAGTACCGCGTCGGCGCCAAGCTCGATCGCCGCCGCCGCGTGCGAAGGGAGACCGAGTCCGGCGTCGATCACCACCGGAATGTTGGCCTGTTCAATGATGATTTTGAGCATCGCTCCGGTTTTTATTCCCTGGTTGCTCCCGATCGGCGACCCCAGCGGCATCACTGCGTGGACGCCGGCTTCCTCCAGCCGTTTGGCGAGGACCGGGTCGGCGTTGATGTAGGGGAGTACCTTGAACCCCATTTTGACCAGTTCAAGCGCGGCGGCGTAGGTCTCGATCGGGTCGGGCAAGAGATAGTTGGGTTCGGGATGGATTTCGAGTTTCAGCCATTCGTAGCCGGCGGCGCGGCCGATTTTGCCGATTCTGACCGCGTCGGCGGCATTGCGCGCGCCGCTGGTGTTGAGCATTACGGTGACCGTGGACGGAATCGCCGCAAGAATATCGTCGTGCTCGCGGTCGTTGACGTCGACCCGGCGCAGCGCGACGGTGACAAGTTCGGTGCCGGAGGCCTCGATGGCGCGGGTCAGTTCTGCGCCGCAGGCGAATTTGCCGGTGCCGAGGAACAGCCGGCTGCTGAATTCACGGTCGCCGATGATCAGTTTTTTCATATCTCTTCTCCCAGGATAATCGCGGCAACGGTGTTCGCCTGCATCGCGGCGGCGATACCGACCCGGGGGCTGTGGGGCTGACAGTCGCCGCCGACGCCGCGGACCAGATCGCCGATGATCCAGAGATTGCTGCCGTAGGTGTTGATTTTGATTTCATTGGACGCGCCGAATCCCCCAAGGCCGCTGGCGCCGACGATTTTTTTGCCCGTCGCAAGGAGGCGGGTGATCAGCATGTGCTTGTTTTCGGCAACGTCAAAGGCTTCTACGACAATGTCGCAGTCGGCAAAAATGGCGGCCGTGTTGTCCGGGGTCAGCCGGTCCCGGATCGCCTCGACTTCGAGTTCCGGATTGAGCCGCTTGAGATTGTCGCGGAGCGCTTCGACTTTGAACTGACCAAGCTGGTCGGGAAAGTAGAACTGGCGGTTGAGGTTGCTCTCCGATACGGTGTCGAAGTCCACGATTTTGAGCCACGCCACCCCGGCGCGGACCAGATGGTGCGCGCAATTGGAGCCGAGCCCGCCCGCTCCGGCGATGCCGATCCGGGCGGCGTTTAACCTGGCCTGCTGCGCCGGCGTGTTGTAGAGATCGAGGTTCATCGCCTATCCCCCCGCCACCAGCGAAAAGAGGTTGATCCGGTCGCCGTCGGCGAGGCTGATCGCCGCCCATTCGTCGGGACGGGTCAGGATTTCGCCGTTGTATTCGACCAGGAGGTTGGCCGTTTTGAACCCGGCTTCGGCGAGCAGTTCCGCCAGCGTGAGGCCGGGTGCGGTCTCGTAATTTTCGCCGTTGATTTGAATATTCACATCGCCCTGCTTCTGATCGGTTCTGCCGTAAAAAAATTGATTTTACTATAGCATCCGGGACGCTTATTTGCAACCGTTCAGGGTTTTTTGTCCAAAATATCTTTGACGATACCGGTGAAGCTGTCGCGGTCGGTCACCGGCAGTACTTGCGCCGGTGCGCGGTACCAGGACTGGATCAGCAGCAGGTCGGGGGTGACGCCGTCTTTGCCGAGTCGCCGCAAGTACGTTTCGGTGCCGCGGCGGAAAACTTCGGCCCCGGCGCGTTTTTCCCGGTCCGAAGCGTTTTGCGGATAGTCGCCAAAGGGCTCGCGGGGCTCGCAATTGACGATCAAATGAAACTCGATCTGGCGCGTGCGGCACCACGACTGGGCTTCTTTGAGGAGTCCGGGGCCGTCAAATTTGCGGCCGGAGGTGGTTTTGTCGAGTTTATAATAATTGTAGGGGGCGTCAATTTCGATAAAGTCGATTTTTTCACCCCGGCGGCGCAAGGCCGCGTCGATCCGGTCGAGGGCGTCGCGGTAGTTGACGCCGCTTTCCCGGCTCCATTGACCGAGCGCGCCGGGAACGGTCTCGCTCCAGTCCCAGTTCATCAGATTCGGCACCAGCCCGATTTTGAGCTCAGGCCTGGCTTGTCGCAAGGCGGCGAAGAGCGCGGCAATCTCTTCGGCGACGCGGTCGAGCCCGTAACGGTCGGGCGCACCGGGATTCGGCGGCGACTTGATGTGTTGAAGCGTACGCACCACCGCGCCGTCGAGGTGAATGCTGTGGACTCTGATGCCGGCTTTTTCCAGCGGCGCGATATTGTTGAGGATGTCGGCGGCAACTTCAGCGCCGCCGCCGTGGCCGAAGCGGGTGCCGTACTCGACGCCGAGCTTGAGCCGGCTCGTTTTGAGGAATTCCGAGAGCGCCGCCGGATCGATCTGGCTTGCCCACTTGGCATTGCGCAACTGGACGTCGTAGATTTTGAGCAATGCGGTTTGCGACCAGACTTCACGCCAAACTTCGGGGTGGCGGAAGAGCGCATTGGGGTCGGCGGCGATGTGCGAGGGCGCAATGCCGTATTCGGCGGCGAATAGACAGGGGGCCATGAGCCAGAAACACCATAACTTTTTCATTCTGTCTCCCAAGGGTCGGAACCGTATAAAAA
>JBFWIO010000271.1:0-4958 GCA_050255955.1 Victivallaceae bacterium | reverse complement strand
CGATCTAAAAAAGCATCATGGCTCCACCCCCGGCGCACCGAACATTTCGTGCTGGTTCTCAATCCGGCCGTCGCGCAGGCGGATCACTTTGTCGTAATGGGGCTCGAACATCGGGTTGTGCGTCACCATGATGATGGTCACGTTTTCCTCTTCGTTGAGCTGGTGAAAGAGTTTCATGATCTCGTTGCCGGTCTTTTCGTCAAGGTTCCCGGTCGGCTCGTCGGCGAGCAAAAAAGCGGGACGGTTGCTCAATGAACGCGCCACCGCAACGCGCTGGCATTCCCCCCCCGACAACTGGTTCGGGCGGTGGCCGAGGCGGTGGCCGAGGCCGACCTGATTGGCCAGCTCAATCGCCCGTTCGCGCCGGACCCGGCGGGAGACCGGGTTGTAGATCATCGGAACCTCGATGTTCTGCTCGACGGTGAGATACGGAAAAAGGTTGAAGCTCTGAAAAATAAATCCGATCCGCTGGTTGCGGATGGTGGCCTGATCGACGTCGGAAAGGGTTTCGACATTGATGTCTTCGAGCACGTAGGTCCCCGAAGTCGGCACATCGAGCATGCCGAGAATGTTGAGCATGGTCGATTTGCCGGAGCCGGATGTGCCGACGATCCCCACGAACTGGCCGCGCCGGACCTCAAAGGACAGGCCCTTGAGTACGTGAACCGCAAGTTCCCCGGTGTTGTAAGTCTTGACGATGTCGGTCAGTTTCAGCACCACATCCCCGCCGGGATTGCGGGTGCGGACGATCTTGCTATGCTCCATGGGTCGCGTCCTCCTCAGGAGCCGTTTTCCTGCTTCTTCTGGTAAGGACGGTACAAGTAAACGATGTCGCCTTCCTTGATCCCGTCGAGAATCTGGACGAAACTGTCGTTGGATTCGCCGAGGGTGACCGGCACTTCCTTGGGACTGCCGTTGCGGTGAACGTAGACGAAGAAGCCTGAATTGGTCTCAAAGACCGATTCGACCGGGACGTAGAGAACGTCACGCAAAACCTTGGACACGATCTCAATCTGGACGCTCATGCCGTTGACCAATTGGGGGTTCTGGGCGTCGAGCGAAATGCGCGAATTGTAAACCTTGGGCGACGAGTTGTCCCAGAAAATCTGGTTCCCGGGAATCGTGGCGATCTGGCTGACCCGCCCATCGATCTTGAGGGTCGGGATCGAGTCCGGCGTGATGACCACGCGGTCGCCGATCTTGGTCTTGGAGCGGCTCTGCTCGGGAAGGTCAAAGTCCACCATCAGATTGTTCATCTCCGGGATGGTCAGCAAAATCAGCCCTTTCCAAACGTCCATCCCGACCTTGACTTCGAGCCGGTTCCAGCGCTGGTCGGGGTCGCCGTAGATGATGATCCCGTCGGTCGGGGCAACCAGTTTCATCAACGGCAGATAGGATTCATTTTTCTCAAGCTGGCTGGACAGCCGGCGGATATTGCCGGAAAGGTTGTCCACCATTTTCTGCTTCTGCACCAGGTTCGACGCAGCGGCCACCCGGACTCGTTCGCGGTTGAGCTTGGACTGTTCAAGCTCGTTGTACAACCGCAGAAGTTTGATCGGATTGTCGTAGCGCTGAAATGCCTTGCGCTCGTTGCCGGCGCTGGAGAGGGCGTTGGAGGCGCTGTCTATCTTGGTCTGGAGGTCGCGCAGTTTTTTCTGGTTGGCCTTGTCGGTTTTCTGATCGATCGCGCCGGCGTCGTCGATTGCCGCTTTCTGGTCCTCATACTCCTGCTGCGAGGCCATGAGATTGGTCTCGGCGGTCGAAATTTTGAGGTCGATGGTGCTGCGGGTGTTGGAGCGTTCAAAGCGCTGGTATTTGCGCAACGCCGCCTCAGCCTGGTTCTGGCGGTCCTCGGCGGCCTTGAGTTCGACCTCGTTGGCGCTTTCCTGCACCTTGGCGTTTTCGCGGGCGACCACGAGTTCCTTTTCCTGGTTGGCCAGATTGGTGCGCAATTCATCGATCTTGTCATTGATTTCGTCGGTTTCAAAGACGGCGAGAACATCGCCCTCCTTGACCTTGGAGTTCTCCTCGACCACCGACAAGAGCTTGGTGCGGTAGTTCGCCTGGAGCGACAGCTTGTGCTTTTTGCTGGCGGTGACGTTGCCGCTGAGCCGAAGCCCGATGGTCAGGTTGTCACGCTTGACTTTGTAAGTGCGGTCAACCTCCTGTCCGCCCTTGGCGGCGACAGTGCTTTTGGCCTTTTTGGCGGCAAAATAAACCACGCCGTAGATGTAACTGTAGGCCGTTAGAACCACCGGAATGGCGGTCAGGATGGATATTTTGATCAGACGTCTGACTTTCATCGGCATTTCCGGTTTATTCACTTCGAGGGATCGATCATCGGGGAATCATCATTCGTCGCTTGCATGTCGCGGTCGATGAATTCATGTTTGACCTGTTCGAGGGTATCCTGAGTCGGCGGCAGCGACGGCGACTTGCGAACCGCATCGCCGATCGCGTTGCTGACCTCGGCCACCCGGTCGGGGTCAAAGAGAATACCGTCGGCCATATCGTCCGGGGTCAGGATCCGGACCCGGAGGAAGAACAGCAGCTGGATCAGCTCTTTTTCGCGGTATTTGGAGGTAAAAGCCTCACCGAAATAGGGCATGTCGCTTAAAAACGGAGTGCGTTCCTGCTTGATCGCCTCGCGGTTGTTGTAGAGACCGCCCATCACCACCACCTGGCCGTCTTCAAGCTTGAGGTTGGTTTCGATGCTGCGAATCGAGATCACCGGCACCTGGTAGGAACTGGAGCCCTGGGAGATGGTCTGGTAACTTTGAATATTGGACACCTGGGGTTGCACCCACAGCGTGACGTTGTCGCCGTTGATCATTTTGGGCAGTACGGTCAGCGTCACCCCGACCCGTTTGAAGGTGGTCGAGGTCTGAATGCTGCCGTTGGTGGTGGTCTGAGACTGGATCGGCACATCCTGACCGTTGGAGATGATCGACTTTTCATTGCGGGCGACGACGATGGTCGGCGATGACAACACCTTGGCGTCGAGAGCATTGAGAAGCCACTGGAACGATACTTTCATATTGTTGTCGCCGGATGAGAACAGCCAGTCGAATTTGCCGCCGTCGTTGGTTGGCGAGGGCGCGACCGAGGAATTTTTCATCCCGGCGGTATTGGTTACCGGCAGTTTGATCGGATTGCCGGCGGCGTTGTAGCTGTCGTAGGTGTTCTGCTGATTGAACATCACCGAGAGATTGCGCTCCATGCCGTCGGAGATCAGAATTTCGACCACTTTGGCCTCGATCAGGATCTGCGAGGAAGCCACATCAATCGTCGGAAGAGCCTGTTCAAGCGATTTGATCGAATCATTTTTGTCGTTGATGATGAGCATATTCTGCTCTTCGGTAGGCTCCACGTAGCCTTCGGCGGTGATCATCGTTTCGATGCTTGGAGACAGTTTGGAGGCGGTATTGTAGCGGCAGCGGTAAATCAGGGTGGAGCGGCCGTTGGCACCGGGGATGACTTTGAGGTAAGGAGCTTCGGGCTCGACCTTTTCCTTGCGGATTTTGCGATAGGGAGCGAAAAGCGTGCGTAACTGATCGGCGACGCGGATTACATTTTGCCGGCCGGCTTCGACGTCTTCGGGGGTCTTGACCACGATTTGTCCGGGGGTCAACACCGAGGGGGGAGCGCCATCGGCTTCGGCTGCCGCGGCGGCGGTTCCGGCCAGCAGCGCCGCCATGGCGAGAAACCGTTGGGAATACTTGCGGGACATGCGGTGATCCTTCTCTGTGATTTAATTTGGTTTGTTATAATATTAATAAAAGCATTATACACCTATTGACGTTTTTTTTCAATTTCAATTTGACGAAAAAAGAACAATTTTCCAAAAAAAAGCGTTTTTTTTTCAGATCACGCGCTATATTACTGAAAGAGAATCTTGAACAGGAAAAAGTATGCAACCAAAGACTATTTTGATCGTTGGTCTGGGACTGCTCGGAGCTTCGCTCGGCATGGCGTTGCGCGGCCACGGCTGCCGCCGGCTCGGCTGGGCCCGCCGGGAGAGCACCCGCAACGCGGCGCTTGAGCTCGACGTCATTGATGAGACTTCGGATGAGGTTGACGCCCTCCTGGCGCGTGCCGAGTTGACCGTGCTGGCGATGCCGATTCCGGCGAATATCGAGTTCATCCGGCAACACCGCGGACTATGGCGGCAGGGTGCGGTAATCACCGACCTCGGCAGTACCAAAAGTTCGATCGTCAGCGCCGCCGCCGAAGCGCTGGCCGGCAGCGGCGTCCGCTTTGTCGGCAGCCACCCGATGGCGGGGACCGAAAAGAGCGGCATCGGCGCCGCCTTTGCCGAACTCTACGCCAATGCCGAAGTATTCGTGGTCCCCGGCGACTGCCCGGAAGCGACCGCCAAAGTCGAAAAACTGTGGCGTGCGATCGGCGCGCGGACGGTCCGGATCGGGGCCGCCGAGCATGACGATCTGGTCGCTCACACCAGCCATGTGCCGCACATCCTCGCCTCGGCGCTGACCTTGAGCGTACTGTCCTGCGCCGATCCGGCCGAGCGCGCCCGGCGTTTCTCGGGTTGCGCCACCGGGTTCCGCGACACCTCGCGTATCGCCTCGAGCAATCCGGTGATGTGGCGCGAGATTATCGAAAACAACCGCGAGGCGGTGCTGGCGGCGATGGCCGACTTTGACCGTTTCTACGAAGAGTTCCGCAAATTAATCACCGCCGAAGACTTCGACGCATTCGAGAAAGACTTTGCCGCCGGCAAGGCCCTGCGCGATGAGTGGATGGCATATAAATATCAAAAGTAAGTGCAATGGCTGTCAAAATTGAAAACGCGACCGTCTATCTCGGCGGCAGGGAAATTCTTCACAACCTCTCCTGGGAGGTCAAACGCGGCGAACGCTGCTTTATCCTCGGCGCCAACGGCGCCGGCAAAACCACGCTGGTGAAACTCCTGATGGGCTTCGCCTGGCCGGTTTTCG
>JBFWIO010000270.1:0-4991 GCA_050255955.1 Victivallaceae bacterium | reverse complement strand
GAAAGCGGGAGCCTCCAAGGTCGCCTTTGCCGGCTGTTCGTTTTCGGTTTCGGAAAAAGTCGCGGTCAGCCGGATGATTTTCAACAACGACGTCACCTCCGAGCGCTACGGCCGCCCCTATCTGGTGCATGGCGGCCGCTGCAATCTCCTGTTTTTCGACGGCCATGTCGCAAGTTTGACCAAGGATGAACTGCCTGTGACCAGCGCGCCCCGCACCACCTCATCAGGGCTCTCGGTCATCAAAATCGGCGCGGCGGTCGACCCGAGCGGCAGCATGTACTATAAACTCTACTGATTGCCGGTTCCGGGCCGGTTTTCACTTGACAAATCAGCAGCCGCGGTTACATTAGAATTTATCCAAATCTGAAAGGTGAGCGTCCGATGCAAAAGCTGATGCAATTTTCTCTTTCCGCCATGCTGCTGACCACCGCGGCGGCTTTCGCCGCCGACCCGGGAAGCGCCAAACCGGCAAAGGTCGCGGCCCCGGCACCCGCGTTCGCCCCCCGAGCCGAGTTCGAGCAGAACTTTGCATTGCTGGCCGAAAAACTCCGGGGCCGGGGCGTCGCCAAAGTCGATCCGGCGATGAAAATCGAAAAATCCGAAAAAGGCGACGGTTTCACCCGCCACACCGTAAGTTATAACGTCGAAGCCGATGAGCGTATCGAAGGCTTCCTGCTGATTCCGGACGGCCTAAAGCCCGGCGAAAAGCGACCTCTGGTGCTCTGTCTCCACGGCACCAATATCTACGGCAAGGACGCTTCCGTCTACGATTACTCCAATCCCGCCTACAAACCCGCCGACGCGGACGAAGCGCAAAAACGCAAGAACCGGGCGTTCGCCTATGATCTGGTCAAGCGCGGCTTTATTACCTTTGCTCCCGATCGCGCCGGCTTCGGCAAGCGCTGTCCGGTCCAGCCCGCCAACGGCATTCCGGGGATGAAAGAGTACGAGAAACAGTTCGCCGCCGCCCGTCCCGGCTGGAGCTACAACCATGGCAAAGTAATCCACGACCTCGGCCAGGCGCTCGACTTCCTGGTCACGCTCCCCGAAGTCGATGCCGCCAACATCGGCACCATCGGGCACTCGCTCGGCGGACGGGACAGCATTGAGCTGATCGCTTTTGAACCCCGGGTCAAAGCGGCGGTGATGAGTTGCGGCGGCGCACTGCGTTACCGCGAAGAGCTCTGGACCAGCGCCGACGCGCAGCGCGAATACATCAACGGCAAAGAGCTCAACCGGCAGGCCGACAATATGAATTTCTTTTTTCAGTCAACCGCCCCCCGGCCGCTTCTGGTGCTGATGGCGCTCAACGATTACCTGACCGATTACCCGGTCAACCTCCTCGACGGCATGCGCCCGATCCGCAAATATTACGAAGCTCAGCTCGGCAATCCCAAGGCGCTGGAAAAACAGGGCCTTTTTGCCGTGCTGACCCACACCAACGGCCACGACGCCCCCTACGAGGTCCGTACCGCCGCTTACGAGTGGCTGGAGCGACAATTGACAGGCCGAATCAAGTGACCCTGCCATGAAAAAATCCGAATTCCAATTCAGCAGCAAAGCCACGGTAATTTTTGAAGAACTCAAACGCCGGATTCTCAACGGCCGGCTGATGCCCGGCGAGATGCTGCCGACAACCACCGAGATCGCCCGTCAATTCGGTGTCTCGCGGGCCACCATCAACCAGGCGATGGCGCAACTGGTGTCCGAAAAACTGGTGACGCGCGTCCGCCGCAAAGGGACTTTCGTCGAATCCCCGTCCGCCGTTTCCGCACAACCCCGCCATGGCCGCGACATCGGTTTTTATCTGCCGATGCTCAAAAGCGAAACCGACGAGCTCACCAATTACGAAACCGTCTGGATCGAAATTTTCTCCGGCGCACTGGCGGCGGCGGGCGCGGCGGGCTACCGGCTGACCGCGATTCCCGACCTCGGCGGCACGCTGAGCGAAAACATCGGGCGCTACCCTGTCGACGGCGTGATTCTCCACGGCGGCGGAGTTCGTTTCTCGGCCTTTGAGCCGTTCATCATGAGCGGACTCTGGCGCACGATGAATTACCTTTTGATCAACCGTGAAGCCGACTTTCAGTCGTTCAATTATATCGACGAAATCAGTTGCGAAGACATCGTTGGAATTTTTAATGAACTGATCGCCGCCGGCCATCGCCGGATCGGAGTAATCGGCAGCGACCTGACCGCCTTTTCCTATGCCCGTTATGTCGAGGCGTACCAGCAAGCGATGACCGCGGCGGGGATTTATGACCCGGCGTTGATCAAGAGGATCAATACCATCCGCTTCGACTGCGATCCCGTCCCCGGGGTAACCGAGCAGGCGGTGCGCGAACTCCTTGCGCTCAAAGAGCCGCCGACAATTTTGCTGATCTACCGGGTGCGCTTTTTGGAAACGGTGATGACCGTGCTAAAAAAATTCGGGGTGCGAATTCCGCAGGATATGCAAGTGGTGCTGCTGGAGAGCCGCCGCGCCAAACCTTTTGCGTTTGAAGGGATGCCGATCAGCAGTTTCGTTTTGCCGTCCAAGCGCGAGTTCGGCGAACTTGCGGTCAAAAAGATGATCGAGATCATCGACGGCAACTGCGAACTCCCGGTACATGCCAGTCAACCCTTGACCTTCTCGCCCGGCGAAAGCTGGCTCCGCAAATAAAGGGTAACTCTAAAAACTGGCTTGAGTGTAAAAACAGTGAATTTCGGCTCGGAGTTGCGATAGTGTTCGCATCTGGCTACCAGAGGTAACCAGATGCGAACAAGGTCGCGAATACGAATGCAAGGCACGTTTTTGTGCCAAGTTTTCCAGTTTTTAGAGGTACCCTAAAAAAAAGGATTTATCATGATGGTTCCTGCCGCCGTCTCCGGGCTGTTGCTGAGCGCCTTTGCGCTTGCCGCCGTGACCGCCGAAGAACTCGCCGCCGCCCGGGGGGTGATCCGGATCGACCAGCCGGTCGCGATCGCCAAAGACCTGACCTTTGACGCCGCCACCGAGCTCGAGTTCAGCGGCGACGGCCGTTTTGAGCTCGCCCGGGACGTCACCGTCATCATTGACGGCCGTTTGAGCGCCGACATGCGGCAGATTTTCAGCGGCCCTGGCAAGGTCGCGGGCCGGGTCCGCACCGCGGCGGTCTACCCGCAGTGGTTCGGAGCCCGGGGCGACGGCGTCGCCGATGATGCGCCGGCGCTGCAGCGGGCGGCGGATCTCGCGCGAACGTCAGCGTTCCGCAAGCTGGTGATTCCGGACGGGCGTTACCGGATCGAGTCGGGGGTCAAGTTCCGCTGCAACATTGACGCTTTTGGCACGCTGGTCCGGGTGATTGAGGTCGATGAGAAGAAAGTAGACCAGTTTTCCTACATGCCGATGTATTCGCCGCTCCGCGAAGCGCTGGTTTCGTTTGAGCCAGACGAGGAATGGATCGAGCTTGATCCGGCTGCCTTTGGCGGGATCAAAGAGGGTTCTTTCAAGCTCCCCAAATTCGCCGCCCTCGACCGCGCCGACGGCAAGGGCAAAATCGAACTCGCCCCCGGCGGTACCCTCAAGCTCTCCAGCACCGACTTCTTCACTTCGCGCAAGAACGTCAAAAGCGACGAAGTCTACACCAAAAACGACATCTGCGAAATCGTCTCGCCGCAGGGCGACGTCTTCCCCGAATTCTGCTTCAGCTATCAGCTCAACGCCGACGGCGCCGAGCCGTGGAACGCCGAACGCAGTTACCGGCGCGGCGATTATTGCACCGTGGACGGCAAGCTGTTTAAATCCCGCTACCCCTCCGGCCCCGGCAGCGAATTCCCGCACCGGTTCAAAGGCAACGTGCCGATCGGTCCGCGTTCGCCGCGCGAGGGCGAAGAAATGCCGTTCAAATACGCCGACGGCAGCGCCGACGCGATCCGGCTGTGGGCCGAAGTCAAAATCAGCGCCCGCTACGCCCCGCCCCAAATTCCGCTCACGGTCAACAATCTGGTTCTCGAAGTGAGCGCAATCGACGCGCAGAACCGGATGAAGCCGATCCGCACCGCCAGCATGGCGGTTCGCCGCAGCGGCATGACCTTCAACCGGCTCAACGTCCGCTGCATCGACCGTTACGCGCTGATCAGCACGCTGGTCGCGGTAACCGACTGCTGCAACGTGGTCTTCAACGACTCCGGCTTCTCCGGGGCGACTTTCAACGGGCTCGGCTACAACATCGTCAACGGCAACGCCGCCCATATCGTCTACAACAACTGCGTCTCGGTCAACGCCCGCAAAGGGATGGCCGGGCGGCACGGCAAAAACATCACCGTCAACGGCGGCCATTACAATCTCATCGACGACCACTACGGGATTAATTACGTTATCCGCAACGCGGTGATCAACGCGGTCTCGACCGTGGTGCCGGGCTACACCACGCCGGAAACCGACGTCTCCAAATGGTATTTCGCCCCCTCCTACGCCTTTGTCTTCTGCGGCCGCAATTTCTCGATCAGCAACTGCCAGGTCTACAACGCGACCGGTCTCTTCGGCTCGCGTTCCGATGTCGCCGACTGCGGCGGGGTGATCACGCTTCGCGACATCGCGGTTTATTCCGATGAGAACGTGATGTTGTTCCGCTACGAGGTGAGGCCGGATTTCGATTATGCCCACGCGGTGCTCTCCCCCGCTCAGGCGGATTTGAGCAATATTACCATCGTCGGCAAGGGGCGGGGAGTCATCAGTTGTCAGGCGCTCGGCAATGCCGCGCGTTTCCCGCTGCGGGTGGTGGACTGTGGCCCGATCGGAAGCGTATCGGCGGAGAACGCCGATCTGACTTTCCGCAACTGCCGTTTCATCGACGCCGAGTTCAAAGCGGGGCCGCAAGCGCGGTTTGAACTCTTTGACAACCGCTTCAACGCCGCCCCCAAAGGGCTGCCGGACAATCAGCTGCTTGTCAACACCGGAACCCTCGTCCTCCCGCAATAAGGGTCAGGACATTCTCGAAAAGTGTTCGAGGGCTTTGGCGAAGTCACCG
>JBFWIO010000269.1:0-5010 GCA_050255955.1 Victivallaceae bacterium | reverse complement strand
AGCCGGCTGCGGAGCTCGGCCGAGTATCAGAACCAACTCGGCATCCTGCTCGCCCGCAGCAACAGCCCAAAGGCCTCCGGCGAAGCCTTTCTCGCCGCCTGCCGGGCGCCCGGCGCGTCGCCGGTAACCAGCTTCAACCTCGCCCGCTGCATCGACTTGTACCTCAACAACCCGCGCAGCGCCGCCGCGCTCTACCGCCGCTACCTCGACCTTGCCCCCGGCGACGAAGTCAACGCCGAGTTGCGCCGGGTCGCCGAAGCGCGGATGCGGGCCATCCAGAGGCGTTAAAATGGCCGGATTCATTCCCGATGACATCATCGAGGAGATCCGGCAGCGCTGCGACATCGTCGAAGTGATCGGCAGCTACATCCCCCTCAAACGCAGCGGCTCAAACGCCTGGAAGGGCTGCTGTCCCTTTCACAACGAAAAAACCCCGTCCTTTCACGTTCGCGGCGACAAACAGCTTTTCCACTGCTTCGGCTGCGGCAAAGGCGGCGACGTTTTCCGTTTCGTGATGGAGCGCGAGAACGTCCAGTTCCCCGACGCCGCCCATTTGCTCGCCACCCGCGCCGGGGTGATCATCCCCGAAAACGTCAAGGGCGGCGACCGCGAAGCCGGGCGCAAAGCCGCCGACGCCCGCGACCGCATCTACCGCCTCAACGAGGAGTTCGCCCGCTTTTTTGAAAACAACCTCCAGCGGAACCCCGGCTCTCCGCCGGCGGTGTATCTGGCCAGCCGCCAACTTTCCGAAGACGCGGTGCGCCAGTTCCGGCTCGGGGCCGCCCCCGACGAGTGGGACGGCTGCCTCAAATACGGCCGCGCCCTCGGCTTCACCGACGAGGAACTGCTGACCGGCGGAATCGTCCGCAAGCACGAGGAGTCGGGACGGCTCTACGATCACTTCAAGGGCCGTCTGACCTTTGCCATCTGGAATGAACAGGGCAAGGTGGTCGGCTTCAGCGCCCGTTCGCTCGAAGCCAAACCCCAGAGCGCCAAATACGTCAACACCGCCGAAACCCCGGTTTTCAAAAAGGGACTTTTGCTCTACGCACTGCCCTTTGCCCGCAAAGCGATGCAGGAGACGCACGAAGCGATTCTCTGCGAGGGGCAGCTCGACACCATCGCCTTTCACCGCGCCGGTTGCGCTCAGGCGGTGGCGCCGCAGGGGACCGGCTTCACGCCGGATCAGGCGAAGATCCTGCGGCGTTACGCCGATCGGGTCCTGATCGCCTTTGACGCCGACCCCGCCGGTCAAAAGGCGGTGCTGTCGGCGCTGGAAATTCTTCTGCCGCTTGAGTTTGAAGTCAAAATCATCCGCATCCCCGGCGGCAAAGACCCCGACGAACTCTTCCGCAACCAGGGGGCCGACGCGGTGCGTCAATGCGTCGCCGAAGCCGTTCCCTGGCTCGCCTTTCTCGCCGCCAAACTGGCCGGGGAACACGACCTCGGCAGCGCCGCCGGTTGCGCCCGGGCGGTCGGCGAAGTGGTTGACCGGATCGCGCTCTTGCCCAATCCGGTGCTGCGCGAACTCTCCATCCGCGAAGCGGCAACCCTGCTTCACGTCAGCGAAAACGCGATCGCCGGGGAACTTGCCCGGCGGCAGCATCAGCGTCACCGCGGCTACGTCGGCGGCGGCGCGGCCGTGCCCGCCGCGCCGGCGGCCCCGGCGGCGGCCCCGGTGCGCGAAAACCCGGCCGACCGGGCGGTGATGACGCTGCTTGAGATCTCGCTCGCCTACGCCGACGCGGCGCGGCACCTTGCCGAAAAATTGCCGCCGGAGATCCTCCCCGCCACCTTTCGCGGCAAGCTTCTCGACGAAGTGATCGGGGCGGCGCTCAACGGTGAGCACGGCGAAATTTCGCACCGGCTCGGCTCGCTGCTGCGCGAAAAACCGGATCCCGAAATCAGCGCGATGCTGCTTTCGGAGTGTTCCTTTGCCCCCGAGGCGGTGGAAAAGGTGGTCTGCGACTGCCTCGGCTACCTCCATCAGGTCAGCAGCTCCGAAAAACGCCGGGCGCTCACCGAAGCGATCAAGCTCGAACCCGATCCGGAACGGCGCAAGGCGCTCTTCGCCGAACTGATCAAGCTCGGCAATCCGCCGCGTCCCTGATTCCAGGGTGATTTGTGGCGGTTTATTTCAAAACTGCTAACAATCTTTGATTTCTCCTATTGACAAATCCCGCTTGGCCCGGTATTTTGGAATCATGTTCGGAGAGTATCCAACTGAAACGGGGAGCTTTATGAAACCATGGTGCGCATTGTTGGCGGCAGTGCTGGCGTTTTCGCTGGCAGCCGGGTCGATCGAGGCCGAAAACGGCTCGCTTCACACCGATTACACCAAACTGGTCGCCGATGACAGCGCCTCGGGGGCCAAAGCGGTCCAGCTGGTCTCGCCCAAGCGCAACCGGATCGACAATCCGGCCGAAATTCCCCCCGCCGCCACCTACGAGCTCGACCTCCCCAAAAAAGGCACCTATACCGTAACGCTCCGGGTCTTTGCCAAAGATCAGGGCAGCGACTCCGCCTACGTCCAGCTCGACGAGGGCAAAATCCAGCAAATCGGCTTCGGCAAGCAAAACGAGTGGACCGATATCCAGGTCCCGGTGCCCGGCACTCTCGACGCCGGCAAGCACAGTCTAAAAATTTTCACCCGCGAGCCCGGCTTCCTGCTTGACAAAATCACTTTCTCCGGCGGCTCGACCTATCCCAAAGCCGCGCTGGAGCGCTATCCCGCCCCCAAAATCACCCCGCCGGCCGGCCACCCGCGTTTGATGGTCAACGCCGAGGCGCTCAAGGAAATCCGCCGCAACCTCGCCGTCGGCGAAAACAAACCGGTCTGGGATCGGGTCAGGAAACTTGCCGCGACACCGGTTTCGGGTGCTCTTGATCCGGCCAAAAATACTTCGCTGTATGGCGTTTATGACGAACCTACCTTGTACGCGATCCAGGCCCGGGCCTTCCTTTATCTGGTCAACGGCGACGAAAAGGCAGGGCGTGAGGCGGTCAAGGCAATGACCGATTTCCTGCGCACGGTGAACTTCAAGGAGCATTTCCAGGACGTTACGCGCCAGATGGGTTTCACCATTTACTGCGCGGCGCTGGTGTATGACTGGTGTTATCCGTTGATGACCGCGGCCGACCGTGAATTTTTCATTGCCCGCACCGAGGCGATTTGCGGCCAGATGGAGATCGGCTTCCCGCCGCTGCGTCAGGGCAACGTCACGGGTCACGCGGGCGAGGCGCAGCTTTTTCGCGATCTGCTCGCGATCGGGATTGCGGCGTATGACGAGAATCCCAATATGTACCGGGTCGCCGCGGGGCGGTTTTTCTCTGAAATGGTCGAGCCGCGCAACTACTTTTATCAGTCCGGACGCCATCATCAGGGCAATGCTTACGGGCCGTACCGTTTCATGTGGGAAGTCTACGCGGGGTGGATTTTCCGCCGGATGACCGGCGACGAGGTTTACAGCAAGGATCTCGGCAAGATGGTCAATGCGTGGATCTTCCCGCGTCTTCCCGACGGCGGACTTTTGCCGGATGGCGACAACTTTTTGCGCAACGGCACTTATATGCGGTTCCAGCCGGCACTGCTTTATACCTACACCTACTGCAAAGATCCGCGGGCCAAGGGTGAATTTCTGCGCCAGCAGGGGGCCAATTACGCGCTCGGCGACCCGGTGACGTTCCTGCTGCTGAACGACCCTGCGTTGCCGGTCAATATGAAGTTTGACGACTTGCCGCTGTCGCACTATTTCCCCTACCCGCTGCCGGCGATGATTGCGCGCAGCGGCTGGGGCTTCGGCCGCGCCGCCGATCCGGTGGTAGTCGAGATGAAGGGGGCGGGGGTGCAGTACAACAATCACCACCACATGGACGCGGGTTCGTTCCAGATTTATCACCGTGGTTTGCTCGCGGCGGACCCCGGCCAGTACAAGGGTTACGGGACGCCGTACGACTGGAGTTACACCAAGCAGTCGATTTCGCACAACCTGATGCTGGTCTACGATCCCGCCGAAAAGCGCGCCGAGCGTTTCCACAACGACGGCGGCCAGATCGCACCCAACAACGTCAGCGAGCCGGAAAACCAGCGGATGATCGAGGCAAAGGGTTACAAGATGGGCCAGACCACCGCTCACGCCATCGGGCCGGACGCGATGCTGCCGCTCTACAGTTACCTCAAGTGCGACCTCTCGAAATTCTACTCGTACCGGGTAAAGGATTATACGCGGAGCTTCGCCTATTTCAACACCAGCAATCCGGCGCAGCCGGGGGTGTTGGTGGTATTTGACCGGGTGGTTTCGACCAAGCCGGAGTTTCGCAAGAGCTGGATTTTCAACTCATACCGCAAGCCGGAGGTAAAGGCGGACGCGGTGAAGGTGACGCTCAAGGAGAGCGGTTACGACGGCGAGATGGCGATCATTCCGCTGTTGCCGGAAAAGGCGAACCGCAAAATTGAGGCGGTGGAAGCGTTGACGTTCAACGGCAAGACCTTCAAAGCGCCGGTGGAGCTGGACATTTCGGCGAATCCGTGGCGGACTGAGATTACGCCGGTCAAGCCGGCGCTGGAAGACCTTTTTTTGACGGTGATGCCGATCGGCAAGGCGGACAACTTCAAAGTGGAGAAGGTGGAGGGGGCCAATTACGTCGGCGCGGCTTTCGGCAAAACGCTGGTGACCTTTGGAACCAAGCCGGGATTGATCGACCGGACGCTGACGGTGGAGGTCAAGGCGGCGGGGACGCAGTTGTTGCTGACGGACCTTGCGGCGGGCGAGTGGCAGGTCAAGGTGGGGGGTGCGGTGTTGGGCAGGGGCGAGGTGAAGCCGGATGACAACACGCTCTTTGTGGTGGCTGACCGGGCGGGGAGTTATCAATTCACATTTGGCGAATCGGAAGCGAAGCCGTTGCCGGACTACCGCAATTTGCGATCAGTGCCGGCGACGGGGGATGACGGGCTGGTGATCAACGGCAAGAAGGTCAAGCTGACGCAGGAGTTGCCGGAGGCGGGGGGGG
>JBFWIO010000268.1:0-5034 GCA_050255955.1 Victivallaceae bacterium | reverse complement strand
GATCGCTCCCATCCACTCGGAGTCGCGGCGGGCGAGGTAGTCGTTGACGGTAACCAGCTGGCAATTGCGGCCGGAGAGCGCGTTGAGGTACAACGGCAGTGTGGCGACCAGCGTTTTGCCTTCGCCGGTGGCCATTTCGGCGATGTGGCCGCGATGCAGCGCAATCCCGCCGAGGAGCTGGACGTCAAAGGGCACCATATCCCACTTGAGCATCTGGCCGCAGACTTCGATCTCCTGTCCGACCAGGCGGCGGCAGCAGTTTTTTACGGTGGCAAAAGCTTCGCAGAGAAGAGAATCAAGAGTTTCGCCGGCGGCCAGGCGAGCCTTGAATTCGGCGGTTTTGGCGCGGAGCTGATCGTCGCTCAGCGACTGGTAGCTTTTTTCCAGCTCATTGATCTTCTCGACCAGCGGCCGCCAACGGCGCAAGTCGCGCTGCGACTTGGTGCCGAAAACCATTTTCAGAATCGACGTAATCATCAAACTCTTCCTCTCCGAAGCCGCCATGGCACGGCTTGTTGTTGCATCCGAAAGCATCCCGCCGGTCGGGCGCGGGAGTCGGAGCCTGCGGCTTGCGCCGGAGCCCCCGAATATCTTCGGTAACTTCGCCCGCGGAGCGACCGGCGGGCAAGTTGCGGTTTATGACCGACGGCGTTCCGGACGCCGTCATAATTATCAATCGGCGGGATCAAAAAACGACCCCGGCCCAAAAGACCAAACACATCCGAATCAGATTTCCGCTTCGGATGTGAGGTTGATCATGTACTAAAATGTTATTTCGAACCGGGCCGGTCGAGCGCGGCCCCGTCGCGGCAGAGCGGACACTCGGCCGGATCATAAGTCGGCAGCGTGAGTTGCAGCGCGCTCTTCATCGGCACATCGAACTTGGCCGCGCCGCCGGAGCGGTCGACCACCACCGCCACGCCCACCACTTCGCCGCCGAAAGAACGAACGAGATCGATGGTCTGCTGAACCCGGCCGCCCTGGGTGACCACGTCTTCGGCAACCAGCACCTTTTCGCCCGGCTTGATTTCGAAGCCGCGTTTGAGGATCAGCCGGCCGTCTTCCTTGTCGGCGAAGATAGCCCGGCAGCCGAGGGCACGGGCGACTTCCTGGCCGACGATCAAACCGCCGACCGCGGGAGAAATCACACTGTCGATCTTGACTCCGGCAAAGGATTCGGCGAGATGCCGGCAAACCGTCTCGGCCTTGTCGGGATACTGCAACAGCAGCGCGGCCTGAAAGAAACGGTTGCTGTGACGGCCGCTGCGGAGCTGAAAGTGACCGCTCAGCAATGCGCCGGATTTTTCACAAATTTCAATAACTTGTTGTTCAGTCATGTTGTCCTCGGGAAATTAATCAACGGAAAGTATCCGACGAAGAAGGCTCGATCCACAAATGAAAATCAACCTTTTTGTCGCCGAAATTGAGGGTAATGAGCGTATTGAGCCGGGTCAGCAGCAATGCGTACGGAATTTTCACCTCGCCGCCGGCGACGTTGACCGAGACGTTGCTGTCGCCGAGGATATCCTCGGCTTCGCGGATCGCGATCACCAGACCGAGCATCCGGCGGAGTTTATCCTTGAGCTCCTTGTCGAGTTCGTAGGTCCGGTGGCATTTGGCGCAGACCGCCTGAAAGTCGCGGCCGGCGACGTCAGCCAGATTGAATTTGATGACGCCGTCGCAGTTGTCGTTGAGGCAGTGAAAATCGATCTGCGCCTTGGCGCCGAGATCGGCGGAACTCTTGTTCATCGTCAGACGTCCTTTATTCCGCGGTATCGACCAGGGTTTTGTAGATCTTGCTTTCGTCGGGCGCGCCGGCGGTCAGTTTGGAAAGCAACTCGACGTTGCGCAATTTTCGCGAAACGCTGCCGAGGAGCTGAAGATACGCTTCCGGATTTTCGTCGGGCGCGACGGTGAAAACCACCACCCGGATCGGCTGGTCGTCCTGCGACTGGTAATCGGCGATCGGCTGCTCGGTAACCCCGACGATCACCACCGGCTCGGGAATATCATTGACGCGGATGTGCGGCAAAGCCAGCCCGTTGCCGACCCCGGTGGTCATCATGTGTTCGCGTTTCCAGGTCATCCGGTAAATCATGTCGCGGCTGAGCTTGGTCAGGTCAGCGGCCTTGGTGATCAACTCATCCATGATCTCAAGTTTGGTGCTTCCGCGCAAAACCATCACGGAGTCTTCGTTGATATAGCTGGTAAAATCGTACTTCATTTGCTTCCCTCAATTTGATTACCCGATTTCATTTCCTTTATTATAACGCACATTCACACTTTTTTCCAACCAAAAAAGGAAAAAACATTGTCCTTTTTGGAGCTTTCATTTCAAAATTTCACAAATCGCGCGGCGGGCGTCGGGATGATCCATCACAAAAGCATGGCCGGAATCAACCACCCGGCGGGCGGATTGATGGGGATAAGAGGTTGATTCAAGAGGAACTTTGCGGTCAAACCGGGCGGCGATCGAATGGGTTTCCCAGGCCGGACGGGGAAGCTCCGCAAGTCCGGGATTGCGGCAACTCAGGTCTTCGAGGCAGTTGACCAGCAGCTGCGCCAGGCCGGGCAACCGGCGCAACCAGACCGCCGCCACCGGCGAACCGCCGTGGGGAACGGCAAGAAAAATCAATTTCCCCCGGCGCTCCGGCGCAAGCATGCCGTCATTGCCCAGCGCAAGCCGGGCGACCAGCCCGCCCATGCTGTGCGCGATGAGGTGAATCGGCCCCGGCTTGAAGTCGGCGGCGACGGCGAGCAGATACTCGCGGAACTCCGCCGCGTGCATGGCCAGCGTCCCCCGGGTGGTGCGGTAGTCAAAAAGATAAACCGTGTAGCCGCGCCGGCAAAGTTCGCGCCCGAGTTTGGCCATCACCCAGCTGCGGTGGATCAGGCCGTGAACCAGCACCACCGCTTCGCCGTTGCCGTCAACCGGACGCAGTACCGGACGGTCGAGGACAAAGAGATATTTGAGATATCCGAGCATTGCATTTTCCGTTGTGAAGTGATATTTTGGAATAACCGCCGGGATCGTCCGGCGATCAATCGGGAAACGATTCAAATGAAAATTGTCGTCGCTTTTGACTCCTTTAAACACGCGCTCCGCAGTCCTGCCGTCTGCAGCGCCTTTGCCGCCGGGTTCCGCGATATCGCGCCCGCCGCCGAAATCATCGAAATCCCGCTCGCCGACGGCGGCGAGGGCACCCTCGAAGCGGCGGCCGCCGCGGGCGGCGAAATCGTCTGCTTCCCCATCCACGATCCCCTCGGCCGTCCGGTCACCGGCGCGGCGCTGCTGACCGGCGGCGGTCACGCGCTGATCGAAGTCGCCTCCGGCTGCGGAATCGAGCTCCTGACCCCGGCCGAACTCAATCCGCTCCGTGCTTCGAGTGCCGGGGTCGGCGAACTCCTCGCACACCTTGCCGGACGCGGCGTAACAACCGTCATCGCCGGGCTCGGCGGCAGCGCCACCGTGGACGGCGGCATCGGCATGCTGCAAGCGCTCGGCTGGCGCTTTTTTGACCGCAACAACCGCCTGATCGTCCCCGGGGCGGGCGGCGAGGCGCTCGGCCGCGTCAAACGCATCGAGGCCCCCTCGCCGAAGCCGGAACTCTCCGTGATTCCCGCTTCGGACGTCACCAATCTCCTCACCGGCCCCGAGGGCGCGGCGGCGGTCTTCGGCCCCCAAAAAGGGGCGACGCCGGAGATGGTCGCCATGCTCGACGCGGGACTCCGCAATTACCGCGAAGCGTGGGGCATCGATGACGAAGCTCCCGGCGACGGCGCGGCGGGCGGGCTCGGTTTCGCCTTTCGCGCCGCCTTTGACTCGCGTTGCACGCCGGGGGCGGAGCTCTTGCTCGACCGGGTCGGCTTCGACCGCCGGATCGCGGGTGCGGCTTTCGTCGTCACCGGCGAAGGCCGCTCCGACGGCCAGACCCGTTTCGGCAAACTCCCGGCGGTGGTCGCGCGCCGCGCCGCCAGACAAGGCATCCCGACTATCCTGGTCTCGGGCGGCCTCGCCCCCGATGCGGAGGAACTGCGCAACGACTTCGCCGCCCTCTTCAGCCTCGCCACCGGCCCCGGCACGCTCGACGAGGCGCTCCGGTCCACCGCGGAGAATCTCCGCAGAATGGGCCGGAACCTCGCGGGAATGGCCTCTGTTATTTCAAGAAAATCTCGATCACCGGCACTTCCACGCCGGGCTGAATGATCGGGACTTCCAGCGCCACCGCGCCCGCCGCCGACTTCAACTGCATTGCCAGCATGTGGTCGTGCGGATAGCGGACTTCGCTGCCGTCATGGAGGAACTGGGCGTAACGGATCTTGCCCGCGAGCCCCGGCAGCGTGATGTGCTTGTAGGGCCAGGCGAAAATATGCAAATAGAGCCGTTTGGTTTCAGGATTGTAGGTGTAGCGGCAGTCGGCCGGCGCCTTGAACTTGGCCGGAGCCGCGCCGCAGCCGTAAATCGCGCGCTCGTGGTACTTCATCCACTCGGCGTAGCCCTCCAGCCGGTCGAGGGCGCGATGGTCGAGGTAACCGCGCGCGGTGGGGCCGACGTTCATCAGGAGATTGCCGCCGCGGCTGACGTGGTTGACCAGCATTTCGATACACATTTTGCGGCTCTTCCAGGTATGTTCGTCACGGTGATAGCCCCATGAACCGGAGAGGGTCTGGCAGCCTTCCCAGACTGCGGGTTTGCCGTCCTCGCCGAGCGGCGCAGTGTCCGGCATGATCTGCTCGGGGGTGACGATGTCGCCGGAACCGGGAAGATCGAGCCGGTTGTCGACAATTATATCGGGCTGGAGTTTCCGCACCAGTTTGATCAGTTTCTCCGATTCCCAGTCATCGCGCCCCTTGCCGTCTTCGCCGGGATAGGAGAAGTCAAACCACAAGACATCGACCTTGCCGTAATTGGTCAAGAGCTCGGTCACCTGGTCACGCATGTATTTGGCGTAACGCTTCATATTGCGCCCGGCGTTGAGCTTGGCACGGTCGGGGGCGTTGCGGAGCGGGTGAACGCGGTCGATGGTGAAGTCG
>JBFWIO010000267.1:0-5042 GCA_050255955.1 Victivallaceae bacterium | reverse complement strand
CGGAGCGTTTATGAAAGAGACCAAAAACGGCGAGAAAAGTCTCGCCAAGGCGTTTGATATCATCGAAGCGGTCGGCCAGTTGCCGAACGGCATCACCGCCAAGGCGCTGGCGGCCGAAATGGGGATGCCGGTGAGTACTCTTTTCCGGATGGTCAAATTCCTGGTCGACCGACGCTTCCTCCGCAAGGACGACGCCACCCTCACCCTCGGCCCCGCCGCGGCGCGGCTCGGCGGTCAGGCGCTGCGACAGAATCCATTGTCGAAAGTCGCCCACCCGATCCTCGCCAGGCTTGCCGAACAGACCAGCGAAACCATTCACCTCGCGGAACTGCGCAACGACGCCATCGTCTACATCGACAAGGTCGAGGGCAGTCGCTCGGTCCGGATGGGCTCACTGATCGGCAACCTCGGCCAATTCTATTGCAGTGGAGTCGGCAAGGTCATTCTCGCTTTTCAGGAGCCGGCCAAACAGCGCAAATTGATCGACACGATCGTCTTTGAGAAATACACCGATTCGACCATTACCGATGCGGAGAGTCTGTATAGTGAGCTCGAAAACATCCGCCGGTCCGGATATGCCCTTGACAATTGCGAGCATGAACGCGGCGTATTCTGCATCGCCGCACCGCTCTGCGACAGTGCCGGAGTCGCCTTTGCCGGAATCAGCATTTCGGGTTCTGTGCTCTATTTGCGCGACCGGATACCGGAGCTGGTCGAGCTGGCGCGCCGGGCGGCGCTCGAAATTTCCGCCGAACTCAGTTGAATCGGGTTGGAGCTTATCAACTGATAATCGGAATGCTGTAATTCAGCAGCAAATAGTCAGTCACGCAGTCAAAAAAAATGGGAGATACTCAAAGTATCTACCATTTTTTTTTACCCGGTGAATGGCTACTTGCGGTGAATTAGAGCGTTTTCGCTTATTAGTTGACAAGCTATTAGTTGCTGATGAATTCGGGGTAGACTATTTCGGCGATCTGGGGCTTGCTTTCGAGGCAGCGGCGATAAAAAAGATCGATCAGTTTATCAACAATCAGCTCGCATTTGCTGTCGATGTAAGTACCCGTGTTGACTTCACGGGGCACGTGGCTCAAGGCGATCTGTTCAAAATCGACTTTTGCGCGGCGTCCGAAGTCGGCGACAATGTCGGCAAGGTGCTGGTTGTAAACAGCGGTGCCGGTGATGATCGCCATTTTTTCGGTTGTGGACAGCAGTGCGGTCCGCAACACTTCATCGAGCCCGGCATCGTCCGGCGAAATCACCACATTGCACCAATCCTGCTCGGTAATGCCGTAATGTCCGGCGGTAAAAAAGAAACCAAGGTGCCGATACCACGCGCACGACAACCTCGCTTCGGTCTGGCTGGAGAAAATAAAAAGAATCTTCTTGCACTCCCGCTCGGCCAGAAAAAGGGCCAGACGATCCATCACCGGCCGGTAATCGGAATAAACCGCGTCCGGATAAGGCCGGTCAAAGGAGAGCCGGACACAAGGCATATCGAGCCCGCGAAGCTTCTGCCACAAATTTTCCGGAATGTATTCCCCGATCACGATAAAGCCGGAATACGCCTCGGCCGCATGTTCGCAATTGTGAATGTCGGCCAGCCAGAGCGACTGGTTGCCGTGATCAAGCAGCGAGCGCTGCAAATAATGCAATGTCCACTCCCGCCAGCGCGAATGACGGAAACACTCCATGCTCGGACTCAGCAGCGCAATCGGCTTGGTCAATGCCGGGCGATCGCTTTTGGGAAGCACTGACTTGACCCTGGTCCGGCGACCGCGGGAAATTTCGAGCAAACCGAGCTTGCCGAGACTGCTGATGACCTTTCCGGCAGTGCCGGAACTGATGTTGTGACGGCGCATCAATTCATCGATATTCGGGAAAAAACTTCCCGGGGCCAGTCCACCGTTATTGATTCTTCTTGCAAACTCTTCAACCAGAATTACTTTCTTGGTTCGGCGAAGCTTCTCCATACAACTCCATTTCAGGAAAAATAACAAACAATCAATCGCGGTAACGTTATTTTATCATGCTATTATTAAAAAGCAAACTGAAATCATGGAAATAATGCGGAAAAGAATTAGTCTTCCATCTCGGTAAATAATGACCATTGCAGTCCTTTGCGACGCTCCGCAATCAGTTTCGCGATTTGGCCCGGGTGGTCGGCGCGGCTTCGGCGGGGGCTTCCGGCCAGACGTGTTTGGGGTAGGCGGCGCGCATTTCCTTGCGCACGATCTGCCAGTTCTCGCGCCAGAAACGGGGCAAGTCGGAGGTAATCTGGATCGGCCGTCGCGCGGGAGAAAGCAATTCGAGTTTAAGCGGAAGCTTCCCCGCGCCGAGGGTCGGATGGGTCTTGAGTCCATAAAGCTCCTGAACCCGTACCGCGAGCACCGGAACATCGGAGCGGTAATCGATTTTGAGCTTCGACCCGGTCGGCGCTTCGAAACGCTCAGGAAAATCACGATCGAGCTGCGAACGCTGCTGATAGCTCAACGCAGCACGCAGCAGCTCCGCCCACGGCAGGCGCCGGAGCTCGGCGAAGGATTTGACTTCGGGACGCACGAACAGCAGCTCCGGAAGCGAAGCGAGCAACCCCGCGTCGCTCCAGTCCGGCCAGTCGCCGCCGGCCGCCGCGGCGGCAAATCGGACCCGGCAGCGCAAATTCTCCGCAGCTTCATCAAGCCCGAGCACGTGAATGCCGGTTTCGCCGACCGCCCGGGCGAGGATCCGGGCGCATTCGGCAGGCTCGGCAGAATCAAGCGGAGCGCTTTTCAGCACCAGACTACCCAGAGCCGTTTCGCGCACCGCCGCCACCCGTTCGCGGTCGCGGTCAAAAAAGACCCGGTCGCGCTCAGTGAAACGCCCGCCGAAATAACGCTTGAGGTCGTCCGCCGCGAGCGGCGCGGCAAGCTGAATCCGGTTGCCGTTGAGCACCGGAGCGACCAGATATTCACTTGCGCAAAGGTCGTCGCCGGGCCGCAGTTCAACGCCCTTGCCGCCGGATAACAGGTAATTTGTACCCAGCCGCGCCCGCGAGCGCCCGATGCGGTCGGGATAAGCATAGCCAAGCAGCACCCCGGCCAGAGCGGTGTCCTGTATCTGATATCTTTCGCCGAAGTGCCGGACCAGACCGTCGCGGATTACGTTGTGTTGAAAAAAAATCGCGACTCTTGCGCCGCCACTCGGTCAAACGCCACTCGATCTCAACGCCGGGGGCGCGGGGGACCGGATCGCGTTCCTCAACCAGTGCCGCGAGCTCGGCGGCAAGCGATGTCAAGCCGAGTTTGAGGCCCTCGAGCATCATTACTCCGAGCCGGGGATGGATGTTGAGCTTGGCGACCTTGCGCCCGAGCGATGTCAAACGGCCGGATTCGTCGAGAATTTCGAGCTCGCGAAGAAGTTCGACGCCACTGGCGCGGCCACTTTCCGGAATCGGGTCGAGCCAGCGGAGGTTCTCTGGCTGACTTCCCCACGCGGCAAGTTCCAGCATCAGGGGGGCGAGGTCGGCGTCGCAGAGTTCGGGCCGGGTGTTTTCGGCCAGCGTCCGGTGGTCGATTTCGCTCCACAGCCGGTAGACGGCACCGGGCTCGGTCCGCCCGGCCCGCCCGGCCCTTTGCGCCGCCGAGGCGCGCGAAATCCGGCCGAGCTCCAGCCGCGAAATGCCGCAGTCGGGGAGAAAACGCATCCGCCGTTCAAGTCCGGTGTCAACCACCACCCGGACGCCCTCAATGGTGAGACTGCTTTCGGCGATATTGGTCGCCAGCACCACTTTGCGGACACCCGCGGGGGGAGCGGCGATCGCGCAATCCTGTTCAAATTTATCCAGCGCGCCATAAAGGGGAGCTATCCGCAAATCCGGCGCGGCGAGATCCGCAAGCTGTGAAGCCGTCTCCTCAATTTCACGCGCGCCGGGGAGGAAAACCAGGACGCTCCCGGTTTCGCTTGCGACAATCCGCCGCACCAGCGCCGCGGTCCGGGCGGCGATTTCGCGCCCCTCGGGAAAGCCGTTGCCCCAATGCACCTCGACCGGGTACATTTTGCCTTCGCTTTTGACGATCGGAGCGTCGTCGAGCAGCGCGGCCACCCTTTCGCACTCAAGCGTCGCCGACATGACCAGAAGCTGCAAATCGTCGCGCAGATTGTCGCGGATATCGCAAGTCAGCGCCAATGCAAGGTCGCCGGCGAGATTGCGCTCGTGGAACTCGTCGAAAATCACCGTCGTTACGCCCCGCAACTCGGGATCGCCCTGAATCAGATTGACCGCCATCCCCTCGGTGACCACTTCGATCCGGGTTTTCGGGCCGATCTTGACATCGCCGCGCACCCGATAACCGACGGTCCCGCCGACGTTTTCGCCGAGCATCGAAGCCATCCGTGACGCCGCCGCCCGCGCCGCCACCCGGCGCGGCTCCAGCAGCAGAATCCGGCCCGCGGACTCTTCCAGCAGCGCCAGCGGCGTCAGCGTGGTCTTGCCCGCGCCGGGCGGAGCGGAGAGCACCGCGACGCCGTGCGAAGTCAGCTTCGAGCACAATTCCGGCAGCACCGCGGCCACCGGCAGGATATTCTTTTCACACTTCATAGTCCTGTTAAAATATCGCGCCGGGTGCGAAAAATCAACGCGAAAAGCGCGGAAATACTTGCGAAAGTAAATTTTCGGGTTTATAGTATCAAAATAAGTAACCCCGAAAAACAGTGCGCCGTTCCATCATTTCGTAATCGCGCGCCGAACCGGGAAAATTCAGGAAAAATCATGTCTTCGCTGCTTTTAAATGATGATTTGAGTGCGCTCGATTACGTCAAGCTCGACTACCTGCGCTCGCTTCAGCTCGCCAGATTGCAAAATATCGTGCGTCATGCATTTAATCGCGTCAAGCTCTTTCACGACCGGATGGTTGCGCTCAAGCTCACCCCCGAAGACATCAAATCCCTCGAAGACCTCGCCAAGCTGCCGTTCTCGGTCAAAAACGACCTCCGCGACACGTATCCTTTTGGCCTCTTCGCCTGCCCGATGGACGAAATCGTCCGGCTCCACGCCTCCAGCGGCA
>JBFWIO010000266.1:0-5058 GCA_050255955.1 Victivallaceae bacterium | reverse complement strand
GTAACAAACTATTTTTCAAAAAATTTATTCCGTCTCCCCCGCATTCTCCCGATATGTTATTTCACGGGAGTGAGGATGACGGCGTCGAGGGCGGTGGTTTTTTGGTTGAATTGGAGTTTGAGGGTGTGTTGTCCTTTGGAGAGGGTAAGGGGTTCGGGGAGGGATTGGAGTTTCCAATGGGGGGCTTTGCGGCCGTCGCCGCCGGTGGAGTTCCAGCGGGTGTGGAGGAGTTGGTGGTCGAGGATGAGGTCGCGGATGACTTTGCTGTCTTCGTTGGCGGCGAGGATGGCGAGATTGTATTTGCCGTCTTGGGGGATGGTGAAGATCCATTCGAGGCTTTGTTCGGCCTGGTGTTGGCGGAGGCCGACGATGTTGCCGGAGGCGAAGTCGCGGCGGAGGAAGTAGAGTTCTTCGCCGGTGTAGCGGTGGGGTTTTTCGGCTTCGAGGCGGATCGCGTCGGGGGCGATGACCGGTTCGGAGGGGAGGAGGTCAAAGGTTTTGGCTTGGCGGTCGATGGAGAGTTCGATTTTTTCGATTGGCCGGGCCGAGGAGATGGCGAGGAGGTAGTCGCCGGCGGCGGCGGAGAATTTGGCGGGGTGATCGGGGGTGAGGGTGCCGCTGTAGCGGGAATCGGTCGCGCCGAGGAGGTAGTGGGCTTCGCCGCCGGAGACGGCGAGCATGCGCGGCGCGTCGTCGGAAAGTTTGATTCGGGCGTGGAACAAGTAACGGACCGAGCCGTCGCCTGCCGGGATGGTTTCGAGTTTGCCGGGGACGGCGGCGCCGTCGCAGCTTAGGATTTCTGTGGTTTCTTTGAATGTCGGGGCGGGGGTGTTGAGGGCGAAACTTGCCGTCTGATCTTTAAATAGAATGTTTTTTCCGTTGACGTCGAGGAGTTTACCATCGATCACCACGGCGTCGGTGAGCCGGGAACCGTCGGCGGCGCGGCGGATGGCGGCGGCGGCGCCATCGGTGCGGAGCGTGCCGAGTTCGACGGTTTTGCCGGGGGTGCGGTTGAATAGGAATTCGACGGTGTCGCCGTTGACGGCGACGGCTTTGCCGCCGATCGCGTCGGGGGATTCGAGTTTTTCGACCTTGAGCGGTGTCACCGGTGTGTTGGCGCGGTCGATTTTCATGGCGGTCAGGAATTCAAATGCTTTGCTTTTGACAGGATTTTCGACAAAGAGCGTCCACTCCGGTTCGGGGAGGTCGAGGATGTCGCTCGACCACTGGTCGTTGGGCTTGATTTGATAGGACTTCGCCACCCGGAGCGTGGCGGCGGTGAGCACCCGGCCGTCGAGCTTGGCGCGGGGGCGGCGGATGGCGAAGTCGCTGCCGTCAACTTTGATCGGCTCGGCGCTCTGGGCGTGGATCAGATTGGAAAAGGTGCGCGGCTGATCGGATTCGAGCCGGTCGAAAATCGCGACGAAATCCGGTTTGAGGAAGAGAAGCTGGCGGTCAAATTTCTTGAGCTTGCCGCCGTAGATGAGCGGCTTGGCGGCGTCGCCGCGGATGAAGCCGAAGCCCGGAGAGTCGAAGTAACCCGAACTTGCGCCGTCGGCGCCAAAGGTGTGGACCGCCTGGCCTTCGCCGTCAACCAGTATGGTGTTGTGGGCCAGGGTCTGGATCGCGTATTTGTTGAAGTGCTCGCTGCCGTACCAGTCGTAATAGCCGCCGTCGGTGACCAGTTTGTCGCCGTAGGCGTTGATCGCGAAGCCGTTCTGATCGGCGTGCTGGTGTCCGGCGAAGAATTTGCCGGAGTGGAAGCCGACCGCGACGTTTTCGCGCGCATCGGGGAGGAACGTGTTGAAGAAAGTCACTCCGATATGGGCGTACGACTGCGACTGCGGAATCGAAAGCGGCGAAGCGGCCACCAGTTTTCCCTCGGCGGGGAGCGTGGCGTAAAAGAGGGCGACGCCTTCGCCGGTCTCAATCGCCAGCTTGCGGCAGAAGGGGCGCGAATAGGTCCAGATCGCGTGGTGGTTGGGAGTGCCGTTGTCGCCGAAGCTCAGTTCATAGCCGCCCTGCGGAGCGGAGTAGAGGCCGAAGAGCGAGGTGGCGCGGACATAGGGCATCTGATAGAGATCGACACCGGCTTCGCGCTTGGCGATGTCCATGAAGCGGGCGACGATATTGAAGCCGAACCGCCAGTAGGCCAGTCCCTCGTTGTTTTCGCCCTCGAAGCCGAGCGAGGGGAGGAAGCGGTAGGCGTAGAGTTTCAGCGCGAAATCGAACCAGTCGGCGGACTCGCCATGGTTGTCGATGACGATCGCGCCAAAGGCCGGGGCGGCGGTGTTTTCCCACGAGTGATTCTGCGCTTCGTTGCGCCGGAAAGGATTGACGTTGTCCCAGAAATCGAGGGTCCGGCGGAGCAAATTGGCGTTGACCAGTTCGCGTTCGGCCGGGGTCATGCTTTGAAACGCCGCATCGTAGCAGAAACCGAGGCCGAAGAGCAGATTGGCGGCCGCAAGGTCGTTCTGGTCGGCCGAACTGCTGCCGGCCGGATCCCATTTGGTCGCGACGCCGAGGGCGAGCTCTTTGGCCTTGGCGATCAGCGCGACGTCGCCGGAGAGGAGCGCCGCCTGGCCGAGGGCCTGCATGTCCTTGCCGAGGCCGGTGATGGTGCTGCCGGAGAAGCGCCGCCAGTCGATTTTGCCGGGGAAGCGCGGGTCGGCGCCGGGGGTGAAGAGCTTGATGTCTTCGGGCAGAGTGACTTTGAGCGCGCTCTGCGCCCGTTTGAGGAGGTCAGGTTCGAGTTCGACATTGTAGCGCGCGAGCGGGGTCAAGCGGGGATGGGGCGTTGCGGCGAGCTTGGCGAAGTCATAAGCAGGGAGCATATAGGTGTGATGACGTTCGGGGATCAGCACCCGGCCGCCGTCGATCTGCTTGTCGCCGGGGAGGGCGAGCACCCGGTAATAGATCATCCCGGCCGGCAGCGGTTTGGACGGGGTGGCGAAGTTGCGGACTGTTTCGACCGACTCGATTATTTTGCTGAAATTCTCATCGGCGGCGATTTCGAGCCGGTAGTTTTTGGCGTCTTTGGCGAATTTCCAGTCGAAGAGCACGACGGCGGAGTAACTCACCCGGACGGCGGCGTTTTCATCGACCACGTTGTTGTCGGTGACCCGGTAATTGCGGAGCCGGATGGTGACTTCGGGCCAGGGGGCTTTGGCGGTGACGGTGTAGATGTTGAAGGGACCGAGTTTGAGTCCCTTGCGCAGTTCGGTGCCGGTTTTTGTTTTGGCGGTGTGGAGCGGGATCGAGGCTTTTTGCCACTCGCCGGAGCCGACCGGGAAGCGGAAAAAGAAACCGTTTTCGGTCTGGTCCTCAAAGGTGACGCCGAGGTAGCTTGGCGCGTTCTCCCCTTTGTATTCGACCTGATAGTCAAAGTCGATGCTGATGTCGGGGGCGGCGTAAATCGGGAGTTTGAGCTTGGCTCCGCAATATTTCGCGGGCGGCGACTGGGTGAGGACCCAGACTCCGTTTTCGTTTTTGACCGTGACGTTGGTTCCGGGGGTGAATTCGTTGAGTTGCGTCGGCGTCTGCAAAACTCCGGCCTGGAGCGCGAGAATACCGAGGAACGACGCCGCCGACAATAAAAATGATTTCATTCGATTCCCACTTTCAGGTCAAACCACCGTGATGATCAAGTCCGGGGGCGCATGGTTTCTATTCAAAAGACGAAACGGGGGGCAAACTATTGTCTCCGATGACGAAAAGTCCGGAGAAAACAACATGGTTTGCTCCGGACTTGCGATGCAATTCAGATTTCTGGCACGTTAATAAATATCCCAGTGGTTGTCCGGGTCGCCGGCCTGGGAGGTGCCGCCGTTGCGGAAGGGATCGGTGTTGTACATCGATGCGTAGTCGTAGCGCACCGGAATGCCGGCGGCGGTCACATGCCCGTCGCTCCAGAGCACCATGATGTTCTTTTCGTGGCGCGGATAGATTGAGTAGGTGCTTGCGAGCGCAGTCGAAACCACATAGCTGCCGCGACCGTCGTCAAGGTCTTTGCGGAAGGCTTCGACGAGCGAGATGGTCATGGACGGCTTTTTGACCTGGGAGATTTTTGTTTTTTGGTTGAAGGTGGTGGGGTTGCAGCCGTAGCTGACATAGCCCGGAGTGAAGTTGTCGGGATCGGTCAGGCCTTTGTTTTCCCGGCTTTTGGCCCAGGAGACAAAGGTTCCCTTTTTGTAGGTGGAGGTGGAGCTCTTGTCCTGAGTCGGACAGCAGAGCAACGCGCCGTTGCCCATCAGTCGGGCGGCCGCGAGGCGGGTCGGCCAATAGATTTTGCAGCTGCTGACACTGTTGTAAGACTGCGGGATGAAGTCGTCGTACTCGGACTGGTACATCGCGAGGGCGAGGCCGAGCTGCTTGTTGTTGCTGTTGCAACTGCTCTGAAGCGCGCTTTCGCGGGCTTTGTTGAGGGCGGGCAGCAGCATCGAGGCGAGAATCGCGATGATCGCGATCACCACCAGAAGTTCAATCAGCGTAAAAAACGGATGCCGTACCGGAGCGGAGGCGCTGTGTTGAGTCCTTTTTTTCATACCATCTCCTCATTTTGTGCGGTTTATTGAAACGACGGATTATTTGATGAAAACGGATATCAAAAGATATCGCTGTGTCTATTATAGTGAATTGTATCAATAAAGTCAATAGGAGAATGCAAAAAAAAGGGAAAAAAGCGTAAAAAAAAGCAATTGAGCTGTGTTTTGTCGACAAGCTCCCCCTGATTGCATCGATCAGAGCGGGTGCGGGGAAGGGGGGGGCAGAGTTGGCGCCGAGTCCCCGAATTCGCGTGAAAGGTGAATCCGGCGTGAACGGGAGATAGAGGATTCGGAACCGGGCGCGTGGCGCCGACTGTAGTTGCGGCGGTTCTGCGGCAGCATCAGAAAGAGCGTTTTTCGCACCTGTGATTGAGCTCCCCCGGCGGGGCGTTTTGGGCAAATGGGAAAATCTCGCGGGTATTGGGCGGACGACCCGGTTTGATCCATGGGGCTGTTGCTTGTAACTGACGATCAAATCAACAAAATATTTCCCTGTTTTCCTCCTTGGGTTTGA
>JBFWIO010000265.1:0-5043 GCA_050255955.1 Victivallaceae bacterium | reverse complement strand
GCCATGAGGTAGGTGCTGCTGGTGCAACTCAACAGCAGCAGTCCGAATGCCGGCATCAGATGGAACGCTCCGTTCCACCCCCGGATCAGGCCGTAAGTACCCCAGGCGAAGAGAATGCCGCCGACAATCGAGAGCGCGTTGATCTGCTTGATCAATCCGAGGCCGAAACCGACGCCGCCGATAACCATGGCCGCGCTGAAAAAAATGATATGTTGGCGGCCTTTTGCCGGCATCCGGGCAAGTCCGGCGCCGATGCAGAGCGCAAAGAGCGCGATAAAGATCGCGTCGTAGCGGTCCAGCGGCGAGGTCAGCCAGGCGTTGAGCATATAAGGCAGTTTGTAAAGAAACGGCAAAAATCCGGTGATGACCAGCAAGTTTTCGGTCGTTTTTTTCATGTTTCGACTTCCTCTTCTCCGGGGATCGGGATCAGACGGCGGCTCCACCACAGCAGCAGAATGGAGAAGACGACAAAGAAATATCCGAGCAGAATATGCAACGTATTGGCGAAAGCCTGCTCGCCGATGGCCAAAAAGAGCCCGATGGTGATGATCAAACGCACCGTATTGGCGATGATCACGATCGGCAAGATAAAGAGCACCCAGAGAATTTTGGCTCCCGGCCGGCAGCGGAGTGTGAGGCTCAGAATATAGGCGAAGAACAACAGCACTCCGAGCTGAGAGATGCCGCTGCAGGCGTCGGTGATCGCAATTTCGGCCCGGCCGAGCCGGATGGTGGTCAATTCGGAGCTGATTTCGACCCCGCACAGCTCAAAAAGCGAAACCGACAGAATGGTTGAAATCAGGCGCAGGGGATAACTGCAAAACAGCGTCCAGTTTTCCTGAAAGGGCAGCAGCAGCAGACTTGTCGCAAGCGGCCACAAGCTCCGCCCCGCACAGGCCCAGCCGCCGGCAAAGAGGATGATTCCGGCCAGAATCAGGATCAACGCGCAATTTTTGCCGATTTCCGACTGGTGAAGGATGCCGAAATAGAGCAGCGTTACCGATATTGCCAGCATGCACCAGCCGGCGCGGGGACGGCCGGGCAACTGGCGGTCGAGGTGCGGGATCATCATGGCGGCCGAACTCAGCGCCAGCAGCATCAGCGCCGCCGGCGAGTCCCATTCGCCGGAGTTCACCTTGATCGCCTGAACAATACCGACCAGGCAGCCGAGCAGCAGAACTCCGGCGATGACCGGATTGCGGCGCAGTGCGGCAGCAGTGGTTTGGAGATATTGAGCAAGCATATCAACCTTTGTTTTCTTTCACTATAGCGATCTTTTTGCGAAATTCAAGCGCAATCGGGTTGGCGGGGTCATCCCGGAGCAATTCGGCGCAATATTCGAGGCAATCGTCGAGTTTTCCGGCGTTGAAAGCGGGGGGGATCAATTTCTCCAGCGACATCTTGCGCGCTTCGGCGAGCCGCGTCGTTTCCTGGTGACGGCGGTTGAATTCACGGAAAATCGGCAGCGCATCTTCATACTTGCCGGATTCTGCGAGGCGCATCGCGTAGGCTTCGCGGGCGGCGGGGAGGTTGTGATTGTGCATCCAGACATCCTGGGCTTCGGAAAGCGCTTCGGCTTTGCGGCCGCGGGCGGCGTAGAGTTCGGAGAGGTTGAGCCGTGCCATCGACGGATCAGGAAGCACAACTTTGAGTTTCTCATAAATGGCTGCCGCCGGATCGATTGCGTCAGCGCTGCCGAGGCGAAGCGCAATCAGATACAAAAGTTCCCAGTTTTCCGGATCGGCGACTTTCAGCACCTCGGTTGCCGGGCGGGCGGTCAGCAACGCGACTCCTTCGGCGGTCTTGCCCGCCCGGAAATCCAGCTCGGCTTCGGGCAGAAAAGCGAGTTCACGGATTGGCGGTTGCGGACTTCCGGCCGCCTCCCGATAGAGTGTGTGCAACAGTTCCAGCCGGTCGTGACGGATGGCAAAACTGAGCTGTCGCTTGAAGAGCTCAAGCTGATCCGGGGCTGCGGCGCGGAGGGCGGCAAGCTTTGCGGCGGCTTCATCGATCCGGCCGAGTTTTTCCAGTGCGGTGACTTCCTGGAGTTTGGTTTCAAGCTCGCGGTTGCCGCCGGCCAGGTTGCGGCGGGTGAGTTCGAGCATCTCCTTGAAATCGCCGTTCCGCAGCGCCCGGCGGGCGGCGATGCTGAGGATGACCGGATCGGATGGGAATTTTTCCAGCGCAAACGCCACCTCGTCATAGGTCAGCATTCCGGTCTCGGAGCGATCGAGCAAGCGGATCCTGGTCAGCAGCAGGTCTGGATTCCGTTGCGAATAAAGAAGATCGGCAACCGGCGCGGCTTCGGCGATCCGGCGGGAGCTATAAAGCCGCGCCAGCATCGGCATCACCGACTGCCCGATATCTTTCATCCGCTCCCGGAATTTCGGCATATTGCGCATCTCGCGCAATACCCCGGCGACCATCGCGGCATTGTCGGTGCGGATACCGGTGTCGAGCATCAGCATCAGCGCGGTCGGGGAGCGGAAGCTGTTGTCCAGCGTTTTGAGTTTATCGGCGGTGAGCCGGTAATGGCCGTCGAGGTAGGAAGTCATCGCCTCGAGATAATTGCCGGTCCGCAGAATTTCCTTGCTGCCGCGCTGAAAGGCTTTGGCGAGGTCCTTGATTTCATTCTTCCGGCCGCCTTCGAAAAGGGCTTCGGCGTAACGCACCGCCGAGGCGGTCGGCAGGTTGCTCTGCAAAGCCTTGCGATAGGTGACGCAAGCTTCGGCATAGCGCCCGGTTTCAAAATAGAGGTCGCCCAGCAAATACAGCGCGCATTCCGGATTGAGTTCGGCGGCGCGCACCAGCGCCTCCTCTGCCCCCTGGAGGTTGCCGGCCGCGCTGCGGCGCAGAAACTGCATGAAAAGGGCGCTGAACGCCACTCCGGCGTCGGCGGATTTGGTGAAATTGGCCAGTCCGGCATCGATTTCCGCTTCAGACGGTTTCTTTTTGGCGTCTTCGGAATTGAGCACGAAAGAGTCGAACCGGATACGATCCGAGTTCCGGCGGTCGGGAGGGAGGGCTTCCAGGAGTTGCCGCGCCTGTTCCTTTTCGCCGCGGGTGAGTTTGGCGTGGATCAGAAGTTCGGTGTAGGGGGCGCGTTTGGCCGGCGGCAGCTTCTCGAGGTCGGAAATCAATTCGGCGTAGAGGCGGCCGGAATCAAGCGCCCGGAGCCGTCCGTCCAGCAGCCTGGTGTCGAATGGATTCAAATTCGAGGCGCTCCGGTAGTAAAAGGCGGCGTTGCGGTAGCGCTTCTCTTTTTCGTTCAGCTCGGCCAGCTTGACCAGAACGGCCTCGTTGTTGGGATCGCTGCTGAAGCACTCGATCAACTGTTTTTCGGCGTGGTTGAAGTCGCCCTTGTCATAGGTTTCGAGCGCCTGCCGGTACTTTTTGACCCGGCGTTGATCTTTCAACGCATAATAGGAAAAAACGGCGATTACGGCCAGCGCCGCGGCTGCCGAGAAACCGGTGACGAGGTATTTCAGTCGCTTCGATCGTGGTTTGCGGGGCCGGATCGGGTAGGTCATGAGTCATTCCCGGGCGCATGCGCCAATGGTTTCCGGCGCTGGAGACCGGCGCCGCCGCGTTGATGGCGGCGGCGACCCGGTATGGGGAATGCGGCAGCGACCGCGATGACCGTCGTCGCGAAGACCTTATTCATACTCCAGCTCTCCGGTGGATGCTTCAGTCCTGCTTTGTCGCGGCGGCGGCGGCCGCGGCTTTTTTCCGCTTCAGCACGATGGCGCCAACGGTGCCTCCGCCGAGCAGGAGCGCGGCCAGGACGCCGGGCAACGGCTGACCGGCCGGCGGGGGCGGGTTGGGTCCGTGATAGGCGCCGCCGTCGATTTGGATTTTGAACGTATCGTTGATCGAACCGTTGGAAACATTGAGATAGGTCAGTTCGACATTCTTTTCGGTCAGCGAGAGCTGATTGTAGACCGAGTTGCCGGCTTCGACGAAGAAGTCGACTTTGGCCCCGGTGGTGAAGTCGCCGAGATCGAACTTTTTCCCTTTGGCGTCATTGATGTCAAATGATTGCGAGCGGGTGGTGCCGTCGGCGTTGGTCACGGTGTAGCCGAATTTGTCGTAGTTTTTGAAAAACGAGTTGTCGGTGACGTGGACGGTCAGCGACATATTTTCATTGACTTTGACCCCGTCCGGCTGGATTTCGTACTGGTATGCCGCGAAAAGCGAAAGGGCCGACACGGCAAGCGCGAGTGTGAGCAAAATCTTTTTCATCATAAAAGCCTTTCATTGCCACCCGGTTTCGATATTTGCCTTCTGTGTTGTGGCGCTCCGGAGTGACGGCGGGGCGTCGGCGAAAAGGCAAATGCGGTATTCCGTTCCCGGCCGCCGTTACGGGGGCTGCAGCAGATTGACCGGGATCGCACAAACTATGACAAATCTGATCGGGGGGTGATCAGATGAGTTGTCTTTTTTTCCTCCAAGATATAATATAGTGTATTTTTGCCGCAAAGCAACCGCAAGGTGCAAAAAAAGGTTTTTTTCGAATCATTTCCGTTTGACCGGATGGCGATTTACGGTGTGCAATCTTGCTTTCGGCGCTGACGGTGCTATACTATCAATCGCAGACAACTGGAAAGGGATCAAAATGAATATCATCAAAATCGACGGCGTCGAGTTCCGGGCCGACGCCATCGCCATGCCCCGCGCGTCGCTGCTGGTCATTCAGGGGCAAAACGGCATGCTCGGCTGCGGCTACCTCAATCTCGAAACCGCCGAAAAGCTCCATCACGCGCTGGCGATCGTAACCGGCGTGGCTTCATACGACGACATGCTCGCCGCCAAAGTGGCCAAAGTCTCAACCGCCGCCGCCGCGCTCGGCGTGACCACCGGCATGACCGGCCGCGAAGCCTTGCTCAAAATGGGTTGAATTCCGCCGGAAACGGCAAAGCCCGGAACACATCACGGTTCCGGGCTTTGCTTTTTTCGTTTCAGAGCTGGTCGCTGCCGGCGAGTTTGCGTACGGTGAGTCCGGCAAGATTTTTGCGGTTGGGCCAGCGCAGCGACAGAAGCGGC
>JBFWIO010000264.1:0-5068 GCA_050255955.1 Victivallaceae bacterium | reverse complement strand
GCGAGTTCTTTGGCGTAGTGGGGGAATTTGGCGGCGAGGACTTCGCGGCTGGTCCAGGCTTTGGCGTTGGAGCCGCCCCAGTAGGTGCCGATCAATCCGACCGGAACGCCGGTTTTTTCGTAGAGTTCGCGGCCGAAGAAATAGGCGACGGCGGAGAACGTCGGAACGGTTTGGGGAGAACAGACCTGCCAGACGCCTTCGCAGTCGTCTTTGGGCTCAAACGCGCAGGCTTTTTTGAGCTGAAAAAGGCGGATTTCGGGGTAATCCGCCCTGGGGATGACTTCATCGGAGCGAAGCGAGCGGCTGAGCGAAAACTCCATATTGGACTGGCCGGAGGCGATCCAGACGTTGCCGACGATGACGTTTTTGTATTCGATTTTGTTCTTGCCGGAAACAGTGAGAACACGGGGGTCTTTGGCGGTCTTTTGAGCAGGGAGATCGACCCGGAAGCGGCCGTCGGGGCCGGTGACGGTTTCGGCTTTGGCGTCGCCGAAGGTGACGGCGACCTTTTCGCCGGGATCGGCTTTGCCCCAGACGGGGAGGGTTTTGCCCTGTTGCAGGACCATGTTGTCACCGAAGATTTTCGGCAGCGAAACGTCGGCCCGGAGAACCGCCGCGGCGGCGATCAATACGCCGCACCAGAGAAATTTTCTCATCATCGTTCCTTTCGGATGTTGTGGAGGAATGCAACAATATAACCGCCGAATCGACAATTGCGAGATTTTTCGATTTGATTTGTACCGTTTTTCACGATAGCTTATAGGGTGAAGCGATATTGACCACTTTTTAACCGAGGATCGAATATGAAACCGTTGCTTTCAATTTTCGCAACCGCGCTGGCGGCCGGCAATCTCGCGGCGTTCTCCATCTCCGCCGATCAGGGCGTGCGGCAGCCGGACGGCTCGCTGCTTTATACCGTCGAAGCCCCCGCGCCGGGTTCGTATTACCTCAAAACCCAAGCCAATAATCTGGGAGCGCCGGGACCGGACCGCTTCGCGATTTTCCGGATCGACGGCGGCCCGGCGCTGCGGCGCCGAGTGGTGATGGCGGCGATGCCGGCAAGCCACCTTGAGATCGAGCGGATTGTGTTCAGGGGCAAAGCGGTCAAAGTGGAGCTGACCAATCCCGAAGAGGCGGTCGTGACCCGGCTCGACTTCGAACCGATTACCCCGCCGCCGCTGCCGCCGGGCGCGGCCGATTACCGGCCGAAGCTGACGCCGCCCGCCCGCCATCCGCGTCTGCTGGTCAATCCGGCGGCGCTGGAACAAGTCCGGCACAACCTTGAGAGCGCCGAAAACCGCCCGGTCTGGGAGCTGGTCAAGAAAATCGCGCTCGCGCCGTACGACTTCAAATTCGACCCCAAAGTCGAAACCGGCTACGACGGCAAACTAATTCAGGCGCTTCAGTGCAAAGCCTTTTACTATCTCATCACCGGCGACAAAAAAGTCGGACACGAGGCAGTCAAGCTCGCGGTGGACTATCTCAAAGTCGTCAACTTCGGCAACGGACAGGACATCTGCCGCCGCACCGGCGAGACGATCTACGCGGCCTCGCTGGTCTACGACTGGTGCTACGCGCTGCTCGGCGCCGAGGACAAAAAAGTCATGATCGCGCACTTCCTCGACCTCGCCGAATCGATGGAAACCGGCTGGCCGCCGTTCAAAGAACCGGTGGTCTACGGCCACGCCAACGAAGCCCAGATGAGCCGCGACCAGCTGGCGATGGCGATCGCGATTTACGACGAGGATCCGGAGCCGTACCGGTATTTGTCGTTTGCGATGCTTGAGCAGTTGTCGCCGATGAAAAATCTCCTCTACCGGAGCGGCCGCCACGATCAGGGGTCGGCCTACGGCTCGTACCGCACGAGCTACGATCTCTTTGCCGCGCTGCAATTCGAGCGGACTTTCGGCCACCGGCTGTTTTCGGAGGATATGGCGAAAGTGCCGTATTACTTTATTTATCTGCGTACCCCCGACGGCCGTCTTTTTGCCGACGGCGACGAATTTCAGGCCGACGAATATCCGGGCAGCGACTTTATGAATATGATCGCGTACACCCTCTTCAAGGATCCGGTGCTCAAGGACGAAGTCCGGCGCATCCGCCGCGGCGGACTTGCGGTCAGCGATCCGGTGTTGTTTCTGCTGCTCAATGATCCCGCGCTCGTATCGCGCGACGGGCGTTCGGAGCTTCCGCTCAGCCGGATTTTCGGTGATCCCCGCTCCGGCTTCGTCGCCCGCACCGGCTGGAACGCGGGCAAGGCGGCGGACGACGCGATGGTCTTTTTTCAGGGGGCGGATTATCACTACCGCAACCACAATCACCTCGATGCGGGTTCGTTCCAGGTCTATTTCCGTTCGCTGCTGCTCGCCGACATCGGACAGTACAATCGTTACGGCACGCCTTACGACTGGAATTTCGCCAAGGGCACGCCGTCGCATACCGCAATGCGGCTTCGCGATCCGGATCAGAAAACGCGCCTGATGGGCCCGATGTTCGACCTCAACACCGGTACCCAGGAGGTGCCCGGCTGGAGTCCGCCGCCGTCACACAAAGCCCAGACCGCGGGCGATTATTTCCGCAACGGCAGTGTCCGTTTCGCCGCGCTGGGGCCGTCGCAAGTTTGCCCCTTCTACACCTTGATGTCGGTTGAGCTCGCCCCGAGTTATCCCGGCCGGGCGGTGAGCTTCAGCCGGACGGTGATTTTCCTCAATCTCGACAACCGCGAAGCCCCGGCGGCGCTGCTGCTTTATGACCGGCTGAAACTCGCCAAACCGGCGATCGTACCGATCAGCCAGTTCACCGCCATGGTGCCGCCCAAAGTGGAAAATCAGGTGCTGACTTTCGTCAGCAGCGGCACGCCGCGCGAGAGCAAACTCACGCTCCACACATTGTTGCCGCGCGAGATCGAAATTGCGGTCAAAAGCGGCAAGGACGCCCATACCCTTGAAGGCGTCCACCTCCCCGCCCCGTACCCCGGCCATCCCGCGGCGCAGGGCACCCGGGTCGAAATCACCCCCGCAACCGGCGCGGATAAGAGCGAATTTCTCCAGCTGATGACGCTTGAGGACGCCCCGGTCGAGCCTTTGCCGTACCATTGGGAGGCGGCCGACGGCTTCCGGGTGGTGCGAATCAAGGATCGGGTGATCGCGTTCCCGGCGACCGACGGCTTGAGCGACCGGCCGTTTGAGTTTACCGCCACACTCCCCTCGACCCAACTGCTCCTTCCCGGCGTCGAGGCCGGCGACTGGGAAATTCTCCGCGAAAACACCCCGTTGGCCAGAGTCGAGGTCAGGCCGGGCGAAAACACCCTTTTTGCCGCCCTCGCTCCGGGCAAGTATCGGGTTTGCAAAGCCGCCGCGAAGTCGAATCTCCCGCTCTCCGCCGTCCCCCCGCCGCCCGCGCCGACCCCGGCGATGGAACCGGACTCGATCTATCTTGACGGCAAACTCCAGAGCTTCAAACTGGAAAACGGCATGCTCCCGCTGGAGCCTTTGCTTGCGGCGCTGGCGACTGATTTCACCAGGGAGGACGGCGTCATCCGCTTCCGGGCGGGAGGCGGGCAAATCGCGGTCGGCGACGGCAAAATCACGATGGAACAGCTGGTCAAGCCGCTTGAACTCAATGTTGCATCGGATCGCACTCTGATGCCCCCGGCGATTGCCGCCGAGCTGCTTGAACTGCGGCTCGACCTCGACCCGATCAGCCGCTCAGTGCTACTCCAGCGCCGCGCCCCCGGCAAAATCCGGATGAGCTTCACCAGCGCCGGCAGCCCCGCATTGTGGCGCGAACTCGTCGAAACCGGCCGCGGCTCCTTCGTCGTCGAGGGCGCCGGGGTGGTCACGGAAATCATGCTGCGCCGGGCCGCCGAGTTGACCGGCCTCGAAATCGCCTACAACCGCGGCGCCGAACGCCGTTCGCGCTTCAGTGTCGAAAGCTCGCTTGACGGCAAGCATTTCACGCTGCTGTTCGACGGCGAAAGCTCCGGCAAAACCGCCGACTTTGAAACCATCCGTTTCCCGGCCCCGACCGCCGCCCGTTTGATCCGGATCACCTTCAAAGGCAACAGCGACAACCTCTGGAACAACCTTTCCGGCCTGCGTTTGTTAACAAAATAAAAAAAACGGGAAGGAAAACCCTTCCCGCGTTTTTTCTTTTTTAAGCGCGCAATGACTTACTTCATAGCCGGGAAGAGTTCTTCCGCGAGCGAGAGCGTGGCCTGGGCGATCGCGCTCTTGGCGGCGATGACGTAGGAGCCGCCGGCGACGGTGTCTTTGGCGGAACCGGCGGCGACGAGTTTCTTGCCGCGGCCGTAAATCGAGAGCTCGACCCGCGCCACCGCGCTGGTGAAACGCTGGTAGGTACCCGAATTCGAGGCGATCGCTTCGCCGATCAAGGCGAAATCGGCCGCATCGCGGGTCGGAACGACGTCAAAACCGAGGGCGAGCGCCAGCTTGCGCAACTCGATCTCCGCCGCCGGATCGGGAGCGGAAACGCTGATATCCTCTTTGACCTGAATAAAGACCTTGCGCCCCTGCCCCTTGACGACTTCCGCGAGTTTGAGCGCGGTCGTGGTGGTCTTGAGTTCTTTCGGCAAGAGTTTGGCGGAGTCTTTCTCGATCAGAACCGCCACTTTTTCGGCCAGTTCCGGCACCATTTCGGTAAACGAGCCCGCCCCGGACGCGCTCGCACCCCTCACCCGGCTGGTCTCGGTGCCGATCACTTTGGCAACGATATAACTCTTTTCGCCCTCGCGGAAGATCGAGCCGGTGATCAGGATTTTCGCTCCGATCAGTTTGCCGAGCTTGGTCTGGCTCTCCTTGCTGGTCAATCCGGTCACCGAGAGCTGCAATTCCTTCAGCGCGGCATCGAGTTCGTCGCGCTCGACCATATCGGCCACTCCGCGCTCCATCAGGGCCACCGACAGAAGATCGGCGACCGACTAACCCGCATTGTCGTTCTCGGCCTGGCGTTCGCGGGCTTCAAAGGGCAAAACCGCGACCGTCGGCACCGTCACCACATCTTCGGCCGCCGCCCACCAAGAGATCGCCGCGACCGCAATCAAGATCAT
>JBFWIO010000263.1:0-5069 GCA_050255955.1 Victivallaceae bacterium | reverse complement strand
CGGGCTTGGTGTAGGTTTCGTTCCGGATCGGTTCGCCCATCACGGCGATGACCTCTTCTTTGGTCATGCCGATACGCAGCGCTTCGCTGCTCTTGAGGTTCCGGTTTGCCTCGCTGAAGCCGCAACCGCCGAACAGTACGACGAATGTCAGCAGCAAGGCCATTCTGAGAAACTTCATATTTCAATATTCCCCGCGGGCGCTTTGCCGGTTGTCCCGGCAAAGCGCGTGGTTCTTCGCTCAGCTCTCGGGCGAAAATTCATCCTTGCCGACACCGCACTCGGGGCAGACCCAGTCGGCCGGAAGATCTTCAAACGCCACTCCCGGCTTGATTCCCGATTCAGGGTCGCCTTTGGCCGGATCGTAGACATAACCGCAAATGTTGCAGACGTACTTTTTCATTTCGACTCCTCCGTGTTTGGATTGTTATGATTCCGGCAAACCGGATATTCACTTGGTTTTGGCGAGCAACAGGGCCGCCAGTTCGACGCCGGTCCGGTAGGTTTTCTCCAGGTCGGCCAGGGTGGGAACGTATTTCACGTTCAGCGGTTCAAAGGGCATTTCAAAACCGATTTCGGTCAGCGCCGCATGGACCTGTTTGGCCCCTTCGCCGCTCCAGCCGTAGGAACCGAATGCGAAACCGATGTGATTGCGCGGCTTGAGCCCCTTGAGATAGGTGACGATATCGGCCATCGCCGGATACATCTGATTGTTCATGGTGGGCGTGCCGATGGCGACGATGCCGGAGTCGAGCACCTCGGTGATCATCGCGCTGCGCTCCATTGCGGCGAGCGACGAGAGTTCGACTTCGAGCCCGCCGTGGGCGAGCCCGTCGGCCAGCGAACGCGCGAGCTTCTCGGTCGATTCCCACATGGTCGCGTAGAGCACCAGCGCCCGCGGCTTCATCTTCTGCTCCGCCGCCTCGCGGTAGAGCCGGAGAATCCACTCGATATCCTCCGCTTTGCGGTAGAGCGGGCCGTGGTCGGGGGCGATCATTCTGATGTCGAGCTTGAGCCCCGGCAGGGCATCAAGCAGCTCGAGGATTTTGCCCGAAAGGTGCAACAGGATGTTGGCGAAATATTTCTTGGCCTCGTGCTCGGTGACAAAGCGGCTGTATTGATCGATATAGGGCCGGCTGCCGGCAAGGTGCATGCCGAAAGCATCCTGGGAGAACAGAATTTTGCTCTCTTCAAGGTAGCTGATCATGCTGTCCGGCCAGTGGAGCATTTTGGTCTCGACGAAGTGGATGGTCTCCTTGCCGAGCGGCAAAGTGTCGCCGGTTTTGACCGGAGTGATCGCCAGGTCCTCGCCGAAGTGGGCTTTGAGGTTCTTCTCGCCGATCACCGAGGCGAATATCTTCTCGGGCTTGACCGCGTCGATCACCATCGGCAGTGCGCCGGAATGGTCCATTTCGGCGTGGTTGGAGACGATGTAGTCGATCTTCGCCGGATCGATCACCGAGCGGATACGGGCCATCAGTTCGTCGTAAAACGGCGCTTTGACGGTGTCGATCAAGGTGACCTTTTCGTCGAGGATCAAAAATGCGTTGTAGGTGGTGCCGCGATCGGTGGTATAGCCGTGAAAATTGCGCACGTTCCAGTCGATCGCGCCGACCCAGTAGACGCGTTCGGAAATTTGTACTGCTTGAAAAAATTCGCTCATCACTTGTTTCCTCTCTCTATCGAGGATTTCCGGCCCGCGCCTCGCGCAATCGCGCCGGCGCCGGAATTATCCCAATCAAATCATCGGAAAAAAACTTCCGCCGCCGGTAATATATTTCCGGACGGCGGAAATAGCAAATCCTCCTTTGGGGGAAAAAGCGAATTGTGCCCGGATTGCTTATTTCTTCCAGAGACCGTGTTTGTTGCAATAGGCCCGGACGATCAGTTTGTCGGTCAGCGGCACGTAGAACTTCGCTTCCGGGGCTTCCCCGGGGGCGAGGAACTTGCGGTTGACGTAGGCGCCGTTGATGACTTCAATCCACTCAATGTAGTGGTCTTCGGCCATCGGGTGCGGCAAAGACCCTACTTTGACGTGGACACCGTGGGCGTCGCCGGAGATCACCGGGACGTGTTTTTCGCTGGCGCCGTCGCTGGTATTGGCAGTCATCAGATGCATTTTTTCGCCGCAGCAGACCGGTTCGCCGCCGCCTTTGCCGACGACTTCGAGGGTCAGACCGCAGACCATGCATTTGAGGATTTGGAGCTTTTCTTTCATGATGGACCTCTTTTCTGATTGTGATTGCCGTCATCGGATGTTTCGCGCCGCCCGAGGCAGCTCCGACAGCATCCGTCGAATTCAATTTTGACCGAATCGCAGCCGACCGAGGGCAGGAATCCGGCAAAGAAACGCTTCAGCTTTGCGGCAGAATCCTCCGGCATGTCAAACAATTCTCCACAGCCCCGGCAGCGGCAGTGATAATGACCGCCGGTCCGTGCCTCAAAACGCTTCGGACGTCCGGCCGACTCGACCTTGCCGATGATCCCGCGCTCGGCCAGCTCCTCAAGATTGCGGTAAATTGTCGCCAAACTGATCTGCGGCACTTTTTCGCGCAGCCGCAAATACAGCTCATCGGCGGTCAGGTGAAGCCCGCTTTGCTGCAATTCGTCGAGCAATGCGCTTCGTTGAACAGTACGATTCATATCCCCCCGCTTTTTCCTTCCACAAGTATAATAGGTCGCTCTCAAGGAAATGTCAAGCGCGGTCGGCGTTTTTTTTCACCGCTTCAGAATATTCGCTCCAAAAGGAGCTGTTTGGCGATGCCGTGGCGGAAACTTCCGGTGATCGCGGTGTTTTTGCCCTCGGCGGCAAGTTCGACGCCCGGGACCGGGGCGGCGAGCCGCCATTTGCCGGCGAGCACGATGGTGACTTTGCGGTCGGCGTTTTCGGCGGCGGGGTTCTGCTCAAGCGGCGGCAGGTCGCTGTAGCCCTCGCGGATGAAGCCGGCGAGATCGGGGGTGTTCAAGCTCAGCGAGAGCTTGCCGTCTTCGCGGAAGCGGTACATCACGTAGGCGGGCTGGCTGATTTTTTTGAGAAGTTCCCAGTCGAGACTGGGCTGCGCCGTGAAGAAGATCGCCGCGGTGACGCCGGTCGGGAGGTCCTCGACGGCGTGGACTTCGGCATCGCGGCGGAGAATCCGGTAGGGCTTGCCGGTTTTCAATTTTTCCAGATAGCCGGGGGCCTCGGCCGGTTTCATCCCGAGCATGATCAGATACTCGCAGGCCGCGTCGGCGGGCTTGACGCCGTGGTCGATCCAGCCGACCGCGAATTCGCCGGAGTTGGGGGCCATGGTCGATTTGTCGCGCGACTCCTGGCGGCCGCGGCGGACTTCGAGCCGGTTGCCTTCGCCGAGCACGAAATAGACGTTGTCGTCGGCGTCGGCGGCGAAACAGGGGGCGTTCAGGGTGGTTTTTACTTCGCCGGGTTCCGGCTTCGGCGAGTTGACGAAGACCGGTCGCTTTTTTGAGTTGGTTTCGTACTGGAAGAGGGTGGTCTCGACCGGGTACGGCGAATCCGAAGCGATCGAGCTGCCAAGACAGATGATCCGGGGGCCAAAGGCGAAGACGCTCTTGACCGCCTTGAACGTCGGATCGAAACGCGGCGGCTCGTCGCGCTCGGCAAGGATGGTGCCCATCATGCCGTAACGGTTTTCGAGGTGGCTCACGCCGTTGATCCGGTTGCCGACGATGGTGGGCATGTCGATTCGTTTCTCCGGCGGCGCATTGAGCATGTCCCACGGCCGGTAGAGCGCGGTCGCTCCCGGCAGGCGGTTCCAGTCCCAGCCTTCGGCGACGTGGCCGGCCGCTTCCGGTCCGGCGGCGGGGGTGATTTCGACGGTGCCGTTGCTCAAGTATCGCCCGAAACGGTTTTCGCCGGTGTAGGCTTCATAAGCCCAGATGTAGTGGTTGTGGGTTTTCAGCGTAACCATTTTGCCGTCGAGGCGATGGATGCCGAAACCGCCGTAGTTGAAGCTCCAGTGGCCCTCGGGGCAGGGGGCCGGGGCGACGTCGGCGAAGCGTTTGTCGGCGGCGGCGCGGGGGCCGCCGGTGCGTTTGTAGAGCGCCGCCATTTCGAGGTCGCCCGCCTTGGCCAGCGGCTTGGCGCAGGCGGGGACGATCGCCGCCGGGAGGCTGCGGTAGGGGTTGCGGCCGTGGAGCGCGATCGCTGTGTTGCCGTTGAGGTAAATATCGGCGGCGTTGACCGCGCGTTTGAGTGTCGCGACCGCGGCCGGCGAGACGGCGTAGGGGGTGCCGGCAAGATAGTAGACCATCGCCGACGCGCCGCTCATTGCGCCGAAAACATAGGCGGGATAGTGACCCCAGTGGTGGAACGCGGTGCCGTCGGGCTTGAAGCCGCCCATCCAGCCGGGGGTTTCCCAGCCGATGTTGCGCGAGGCGAATTTGCCGAAAGCGCGGAGCCGTGCCGCTTTTTCCGGCGAATCGGGGAGCATCAGGACTGCAATCAGCGCCGAGCGCATGTTGATATTGAAATAATCAGCGTTCGGCAGCAAAAAATACTTGTCGTCAAGCATCATATTGAGGTCGAAGTGCCAACGGCCCATCCGGAAGAGCTCCTCGCGCAACCCATTTTCGGCGAGGAAGTCGCGCATCAAGAGGAGCGAGCCGAAAATCTCCCGGGTGCTGTACCCGGCGATCATTCTCCCGCCCATGTTGCTGCCGCTGACATAGCCCTGGTCGAGCAGGTGTCTGACCATCAGTAAGTAATATTTGCCGACCTCGGCCTTGACCGCGGGGTCGCTGCTGTTGCGCCAGGTCTGGGCCAGACGCAGCATCAGCGCGCCGTAGTCGCGGGCGGAAATGAAGTCTTTCCGATATTTCTCGCCATCGCGCAAGTCTTTGTAAATGCGGGGATTGATGGTGAAATGAATTGGCCGCCCGGTGATCCGGCCGTCGTCGTCGCAACTGACCCGGACGGCGGCGAAGTCCTTGCGGAGTTTCTCCAGCACCGGCTGAGCCTTGGCGGCGGTGAGGGGGAGCGGGTTTTCACCGAGGAAGTCTTCGTCGAGGTGGCTCTCGACGGCGCGGAAGCCTTTGACTTCTTCGGGGGTGAG
>JBFWIO010000262.1:0-5076 GCA_050255955.1 Victivallaceae bacterium | reverse complement strand
TCTCCATTCTTTGCTTTGCCCTGATCAACCGAAAAGGGTAAATTTCATGCCGAACTCGATCGAAGAAGCAGTCGCCGCGCTTGCCGCCGGTGAAATGATCGTCCTTACCGACGACGAAGACCGGGAAAACGAAGGCGACCTGATCTCCGCCGGAGCCTTTGCCACGTCCGATATCGTCAACTTCATGGTAACCCACGGACGCGGCGTCCTCTGCGTCCCGGTCGCACCCGAAGTCGCCGCCCGCCTCAGCCTCGCTTTGCCGCCGGGAAAACACGATCCCCGCGGCACCGCCTTTTCGCAGAGCCTCGACGCGGTGTCCGGGACCACCACCGGCGTTTCCGCCTCTGACCGCGCCCGCACCATCGCCGAAATCCTCCGGCCCGACAGCTCCGCCGACGACTTCTACACGCCCGGCCACGTCTACCCCCTCCTCGGCCGCCCCGGCGGCGTCCTTGAACGCGCCGGTCATACCGAGGGCACGCTCGACCTCGTCCGCCTCGCCGGACTCCCCCCGGTCGGCGTCCTCTGCGAAATCCTCAACCCGGACGGCACCATGGCCCGCATGCCCGACCTCGAACGCTTCACCGCCCGTCACCGGCTCAAACTCGCCACCATCGCCGACCTCGTCGCTTATCTGCGGAAAACAACAATGGGGCGAAGCAACTGAAAAAAATCTCGCGAATGACGCTCCGCCCTCCGCCCCCGCTCAGGTCACGGTTCCCGACGGTGAAGTCCTCAATATTTCCCCATCAGCTGCCGTTCCAGCCAGCGGTAGGCGGCTTCGCGGGCAAAGGAGGGGAAATCGTGACCGTCGCCATGCAGCAGCACCGCGAACTGATGCTTGCCGGCGATTTCGTAGGGATTAGGCGGCAAGGCGCTGTAATAGGCATTGATCACGGCGGCGCGGTCGAGCATGCTTCCTGCCGCATCCCCCTTGCCCTCGGCAATGCCGCGCATAAACAGGAGCGGACGCGGCGCGCCGAGCATGATGAAGACTTGGGCCGAGTTGAGGATGCTCTCCATCCCCTGCGTATCTCCGGCGGCGAATTTCCCGCGCCACGCCGGATCGGTCCACAGCGCCGGGTCGATCCGGTAGTTGCCGCCGGAGTTGATCACCCCCGCCTTGACCCGGGGGTCGGTCCCCCACAGGTGAAGCGTATCCCAGCCGCCGAGCGAGTGACCGATCGACCCGACGTTGTCCGCGTCGATCCAGTCGAGCGCGAGCAAGGCGTCGAGGCCGCGGCTCAAATCGGCGGGAACTTTGCCCCGGGTGTACTCCCAGCCGGGTCGTCTGGCCGTGAACTCTTTCTGATAAGCCGCCATGGTGCGGAAAGGGTCTTTTTCCTCCTTCAGAGCCGAGCGTTCGCCGTAGCCGCCGCGGTCGGGGACGAAGCAGACGAAGCCGCGTTTGACCAGTTCATTGGCGTAGGCCCGGTTTTCCCGTTTGCGGCGCTCGGCGTCGTTGGCGGGCGGCGCGGCGTGGCGGTTGACCAGCATATCCTTGCCGATCCGGGTGGTGGGGTGGAGGCAAATGACCAGCGGCAGCTTCTTCCCCTTTTCATGATCCGGCACCAGGAGATAGGCCGAGATACGTTCGCCCTCGTCGACGTTGTAGGAAACGGTGAAAAAGGTGTAGCCCTCCATCCTCTCCTCGCGGTCAAAGCTGAGCTTGGGATCAACCTTCTCCGGTGCGGTTCCGGCGAGCTTGCCGCAAAAGAGCTTGAAAAAGGCGGCATTCTCCGCCGGAGTCGGCATTTTCGGTTTCTCCGGCGCGTCCGCCGCCGCCAGGAGCGTGCACAACGAAAACAGACCGACGATCAGTAATTTCATTGCGGTCACTCTTTTCGCTTGAGATCGACGCACTCATCGAGCTTGATCAATGTCGAGTTGGGGTAAAGAATTTCGGTCAGCCAGAAGAGGCTCAGTGTTCCGGCGTAGCGCGCCGCCGCGATCGACGATCCGTGGGTCGAGTGGCGGTAACTTTCGCCGACCCGCCAGACCGACAGCGGGAGCGTCGGCGAACAATGGATCAGGAGGTTCTTGACCAGATACGCGCGCATCCGGGGCGAATTCTCGATCCCGTTGTTGCGGCAGTAGATCGCGGTGGCGACATCGAGACTGCGGCGGCCGCCCTTGTCGAAAACAAGATAATCGTCGTCTTCGTCAAAGATATAGGATAAATAGGCATCGCGCAAGTGTTTTTCGGCGATATCGGCGCTTTCCCGGTCCGGCATCAGCCGGTGCATTTGAAAGAGCGATTCGGCGCCGAAGTAGTTGACTTTGTCCATGTGCGGCAGGTATTCACGCAGATTGCGCCGGGCGATTTCGAGGATGGTGCGGTCGCCGGTCATCTGGTAGTAGAGCGGCAGCGAGACCATCGAAATACCGTTGACCCAAGCCTCGCCGCGTTCGACCCGGACCGTCTCCTTGAGCTTGCCTTTGGTGTAAAAGAGCCCGTCGTTGTAGCCGATTCCGTAAAAACCGCGATTGATCAGTTTGGGGTTTTTGCCGAATTCTTTTTCGAGTTTGGCGACCCGTTCGTCGTCCATATAAAAGGTCTCGCGCCAGTCGTAATAGCGTTTGGCGGCGGCAAGATACTCCCGGCGCAGTTCCGGGAACATCGCGGCGAATTCGAGGATGCCGATCATCGCGGTGCCGTTGTCGGCGACCCAGCAGATCCGGCGTTGTTCGCCGTAGCCCATCGGGAGTCCGCCCTCGGGGGTCTGGCGCGAAACGATGCCGTTGACCAGACGTTGCGCCTGGCGGACGAGTTCCGGCCGGTTCTCTTTTTGGCCGATCACCGCAAAAGCGCGGGCGCCGTAGATGTCTGAAAAGTAATGGTGCGAGAAACGTCCGTCGGCGTGAGTTTCCTGCAATTTGAGAAGGTGATCGACAAGATAGTTGACGGTCGCTTTGACGTCCACTTGATCGCGCCAGAAGTCATTGCCGGCGCTGCTGTTGAGCGTAATGTTCCAGAAAAAGAAGCGGAAGTCGAAGTCGTCGGGAATTTCCGGCAGCGTCAAATTCACCGCGCCGGTCTGGCCGGCTTCGAGGCCGAAAGCGGCGGCCGCGGGGGTGAGCTGGCCGAGCGACATGCTGACGTTGCCCTCGACTTTGGCGGTCCGGGGGTTACGGATGTACACTTTGGCGGTCAGGCGGTTGTCATGGACATTGGGTACCATGTTGACCAGTTGGGGCCGGTTGATCAGGTAGTCGGCGGCGGCGGCGGCGAGGTCAAAGAGGTAGATTTTGTCCCAGTACGCCTCTTCCGGCAATCCGAAAAGCGCGCGCGGCGGACTCAAATTGAGTTCGTCGGCGGGCAATACGATCATTGCGGCGGCCTGCCCCTGGCGGTTGGTCAGGAGCGGAATGCGGCGTTCGGAGCGGGCGCGGACGGTTTGTACAAAGCGTTTGTCGTCTTTTTCGCGTCCGGCGACCGGAGCCGGGTCGGGGATCGCGTCGAAGTCGCTTTCCAGCCGGTCGCCGCGAAAGCCGGAGAAGAGCGCGGCGGCGTCGGGTGTGACCATCAGCCGTGAAGTCCGGACTGCCGTCGCACCGTCCATCGGGTCGAAAGCCCCGGCGGGAATCTTGATTCCGGTGATGCTGTAGGGCACGCTGAACCGGGCGGCGTAACCGCTCCGGCGCGCGTCGGGTTTTTGCGGAGCGGCGACGAAAACGGGTCCGAGCCGGAGTGAGCCGCCTTTGTCCCACCACAGGTGGCGGCGGGAAAGGCCGATGGTAATCGAGCTGATGTCGGCCGCCTTGAGTTTGAGGTCGGAGCCTTTTTCGGGATCGGGTACGATTTCGCCTTTGAGCATATCATCGGCATTGTCGGAGAGGCCGCCGAAGTCGAAGTTGCGGCTCACTTTGCGGTCATAGGCAATGAAGTCGGCGAAGCGGAGCGTGAGGTCGCGCGGGGTCCGGTCGAGCGGAGCGTAAGTGACGAACTGGTTGCCGTCGCGGTCGGTGACGGTAACTGAGAGGAGATCGGAATCCGCGCCGCCGAGGGCGTTGAAGCAGAGATACTGGTCGTCGGGTTTGATTTTGCCGGCGAGGTTGTTGATTTCGAGATAAAGCGAGCCGTCGCGGAAGAATGAATTGGAGAGTTCGGCGAAGCGGGTGCTGTTTTCGGCCTGATAGACGAGCAGCGTGCCTTTTTTGTCGCCGCCAAAGCGGTAATCAGGTTTTTCTTTTTTGGTGTCCCAGTCTTCGATCAGGGTCATTTTCAGTTCGCCGGGCTTGGCGGGGCCGAAGTTTTCGCGGTTCATTACCATGAGTGCGCCGGTGTAGCGGCTTAGTTTGGCGGCTTCGGCTTCGGTACAGCGGCGGTGGGGCGGGATGATGACCAGCCGATATTTGGAGAAGTCGGCGGAGTCGGCGATTTCGGTGCTCAGGGGGTACTTTTTGAGTGCGGCGTCGAGGGCGTTTTCGAATTTATCGCCTTGTCCGAGAATGAGGATGTCGGCCGCGGAGGTGGCGAGTGAGAGGGCGAGCAGGGCGCTGCCGAGGAGGCTTTTGCCGGGGTTCATGGTGTCGATTCCTTTCGTGGTATGGTGCGTTGTATAAAAGTTGTTCAAAGTACCCCGGTCAAGGGCCGCGCCCTTGCGCAGAGTCAAGAGGGCGCGGAGCCCTCTTGTGGAGTGTGAGGTGAAACCTCACCGTTCCCGCTCCGGGCGGGCGCACTGCGCCTTTGACTCTCGCCGCTCCGTTGTCGCGGGTGGCCAAGAGCGGCATCCAACGTAGTTCGCCCGGCCCGAGCGGAGACGCGGATGCGTCGGAGCGACCGGCCGCGCCAGCGACCGGCCTCAGTACCTTATTCCGGTCGCCCTGCTTCGCTCGGTGTCGTTCGCCGGTCACTTCGTGACACATCTGCAGTCCTCGCTCCCGCAGTGTAGTGTGAGCTCCGCTCACGCAGGGGGGAGCGCTTCGCTCCGGTGGACCCGGAGCGACCAGGGGTGTTCGCCCCCTGGACGGCGACTCCGTACGACGGAGGGCGGGCCGCAAGCTTTGCTTGCTATTTTTTTTGCCTGCGGCGCTTTTTTTTTGTTTTTTTTATTTTTTTATGCCGTGGCCCTT
>JBFWIO010000261.1:0-5099 GCA_050255955.1 Victivallaceae bacterium | reverse complement strand
GGCCCCAGTCGCGTAGCGAGAGGGCGATTTTTTTGAGCAGCGGATTATTGGTGTAGACCGCGCCGCCCTCGCCCATGGTCAGGTGGTGGGGAGGATAAAAACTGCTGGTGCCGAGGTCGCCCCACGTGCCGGTGAATTTCCCGGCGAACTTCGAGCCGAGGGCGTCGCAGTTGTCCTCGACCAGCCACAAACCGTGTTTGTCGCAGAATTTTTTGACTTCGGCGAGCTGAAAGGGGTTGCCGAGCGAATGGGCGAGCATCACCGCCCTGGTCTTCTCGCTTCGCGCCGCTTCGAGCTGCCGCCAGTCGATATTGGCGGTTCCCGCTTCGACATCGATGAAGACCGGAATTGCGCCGTACTGGACGATCGGCGCAACCGTGGTGGGGAAGCCGCAACTCACGGTGATTACTTCGTCGCCGCGCCCGATCCGGCGCGCGCCGAGGAGCGGCGAGGTCAAAGTCATGAACGCCAGCAAATTGGCCGACGACCCGGAGTTTACCAACAGCACGTGGCTGACCCCGAGGTAAGTTCCCAGCTTCTCTTCAAACTGGCGCGAAAAACGGCCGTAGGTGAGCCAGAATTCGAGCGAGGAATCGACCAGATTGACCATTTCGCTCTCGTCGAACACCCGCCCCGCGTAGTTGACTTGGCTTTCGCCGGGGACAAAAGTTGCGTCCTGTGCCGGCTGATGGGTGATGCGGTAATACTCTTTGACCCGGTCGAGGATTTCCTGCCGGAGGCGGCTTACTTGGTCCATGACAGTCCGGCTTTCTCCGCGGCGGCGACGTATTGAGCAAGGTCTTGCGCGGTGTTGACGGTTCCGGTTTGATAATAATTGCGATACCATTGCCCGGTTATTTCAAAAGCGCTCCGGGAGTCCCAGACCCCGTGCCAGTCAAGCTTGTGCCGCGCTTTGGCGCAGTCGAGCCGGAGGAGTTTCGCCTCGTGGGGCGCTTCCGCCGGCGGGTCGATGGCAAAAACGAAGCGATCCCAGACCCGGTGCAAGGTTTCGGCGGCTTCGGCGACGGTGGTTGCGGATTCTTCGCCGGGGCCGAAGTTCCAGCCGTCGGCGAATTCGGATCGGCCCTCAAGGAGCTTGCGCCCGAGTTCGAGGTAGCCTGCGAGGGGTTCGAGCACGTGCTGCCACGGACGCACCGCGCCGGGGTTGCGGATGACCGCCGGGATTCCGGAGACGGCGGCGCGGACCAGATCCGGCACCAGCCGGTCGGCGGCCCAGTCGCCGCCGCCGATCACGTTGCCGGCGCGCCCGCTTGCCACCAGCACCCGGCCGTCGTGGAAAAATGCCCGGCGGTAGGACGCGGTGACCAGTTCGGCGCACCCCTTTGACGCGCTGTAGGGGTCGTGACCGCCCATGGCTTCGTCTTCGCGGTAACCCTCGCGGCGCTCGCGGTTTTCGTAACACTTGTCGCTGGTGACGATCACCGCCGCCCGTACCGAGGAGGTGCGGCGGATCGCCTCAAGCACGTTGACCGTTCCCATCACGTTGACTTCAAATGTCGCCGCCGGTTCGGCATAGGAGCGCCGCACCAGCGGCTGGGCGGCGAGGTGAAAAACGATTTCCGGCCGGAAGCGGTCAAAAGCGACGGCAAGTCCGGCTTCATCGCGAATGTCGCACCAGCAACTCTCGGCGAATTTAAGTGAGGGCCCGAGGAGCGTGAGGTGATTGGGTTCGGTATCCGGCGGCAGTGCGAGGCCGCAGACGTCGGCCCCGAGCCGGGAGAGCCACCAGCTCAGATGGGAACCTTTGAACCCGGAGTGGCCGGTTACGAGGACGCGTTTTTTGCGGTAGATGTCGCCGAACATGGTTATTTGCTCCAGAATTTGGTCCACGGCGCGCGGTTTTCGTTCCAGAGGTCGTTGAGGAGTTTGTGCTCGCGCGGGGTGTCCATGCACTGCCAGTAGCCGTGGTGGGAGTAGGCGGCCATTTCGCCTTCGGTCACTGCTTGCGCAAGCGGGGCCTGTTCGAGCACGGTGCCTTCTTCTTCGTCGAGATAGCGGGTGACGAAATCGCGCTTGAGCACCATGAAGCCGCCGTTGATGTAGCCTGCGAGGTGGGCCGGTTTTTCGGCAAAGGCGCGGACCAGGCCGTGGTCGAAGACCAGTTCGCCGAAGCGTCCCTCGGGGTGAACCGCGGAGAGAGTGATCAACTTATCCTTTTGCCGATGGAACCGGAGCAGGGCCCCGATGTCGAGGTCGGACACCGCGTCGCCGTAGGTGAGGAAAAAGTCTTCGTCGCCGGGCTTGAGGTAACGCGCCGCCCGGGCCACCCGGCCGCCGGTCATGGTTTCGGTGCCGGTGTTGCACAAGGTGACTTCCCAGTCGCTTTCGCCGCAGTCCTGGTGATAGGTGATTTTTTCCCTTTTCCCGAGTTCGATGGTGACGTCGCAGTTGCGGGCTTTGAAGTTGACAAAGTAGTCGATGAAGTTTTCGCGCTTGTACCCGAGGCAGAGGATGAAGCGACGCACGCCAAAGGCGGCGTAACCGCGCATGATGTGCCAGATGATCGGGAATTCGCCGATCGGCACCATCGGCTTGGGGAGAAGTTCGGTGACATCGCGCAACCGGGTGCCCTTGCCGCCGCAAAGGATCATCGCCGGGGGCATGGTTTGCTCAATCGGCTTTTTCATCGTCCGGAGTTCCTTTCCTCATCGCATTCTTCCGGACTAAATATAGCACGCTTTCGCAAGAATGCGACAAGTGCCGCCGCAAAAGCCGAATTTCCACCCGGCCGGCTGCGCCGATTCAGGGTACGAGGTTCAAGATCCCGGCGTTGCCGGAGCTGATTCGCACTTTGACTTCGGGGGGAGCGTCGAGGTGGTGGAGTTTCAGCAGCGCCGCTTGGGGCGAGCGCAGCGGAGCGCCGGTGCCGAGAAGGAGTTTTGCCCCTTTGGTGTCGGCGACCGCCTGCCGGAGCCAGCCGTAGTAGAGGCCGCCGCCGCGGTTGAATTCGCCGTAGAGGTTGGGAAGATCCGCCGCTTCGGCGGGAAGCGGGGCGTCGAGCCTGATGAAATTGGTTTCGGGAACCGCGCGGATCAGCTTCAGTGCTTCGTCCCACGGCTGCGGCGTTTCGGGTTCGAGGAAGTGGCGCTGGCGGAAGTTGACGATTTCGGCCGGCAACAGGACCGGGATGCCGAGTTTCCCGGCGAGTTGCGCGAGCTTGACCGCGGCCGGGTCGTCGGCGCGGTAGCGGTGATAGGAGGGCAGCAACCGCAGGGCGCGGAAGTCCTCTTCGCGGACGAAGTGCATCAACTCCTCCGCCGCCTGCGGCAAGCCCGGATCGATGGTGGCGGCGGCGCTGAAGAAGTCGCGATAGGGCGCGATCCAGGAGGCCAGTTCGCGGTTGGCTTCGCGGGTGTCGGAGTACAAAATCCCGCCGTTGTTGACGGCGAGGGCGCCTGAGCAACCGAGTTTTTTGAGATCGGCGCGGACTTGGGCGGCGGTGTGGCGGGGAACGGAGCGGAAGGGCCATCCGCCGAGCGAGCAATTGACGTCGAAGTATTTCATTGGGCTTGTTCCTTTGCGGAAGATTTGCGTCGGGCCTCGATCCTTCGCCAGTTGCCGGAGAGGATCTTTTCGAGTTCGGGTTCGTCGAGTTTGGCGGCGTCGAGTTTGGCGACGCCCTCTTCCATCGACATGTCGGTGGCGAAAAGGACGCGCGAAGCGCCGACCGCGTCGATGGTGCGGCGGACAATGTTGGCGTCGCAAACGGAGCCGCCGAGGTCGATGAAGTAGCGGTCGCTTTTGATGCCGTCGAGCACGCGCAGATTCCATTCCCAGTCGCCGCCGCCGCCGATGTGGGCCTGGATCAAGGTGGTGTCGGGGAACATGTCGAGAGCTTTGAGGAAATGACCGGCGTGGCTCAAGCGGGGTTGGCGACTGATGGTGTCGGGGTCGGTGACTAAGCCTGCGTGCATCAGGACGGGGATGCCCCATTGGGCGGCGGCTTCCATGACCGGGCGCTGGGCTTCGTCGCAGACGAGGAGTTGGTGGTAGAGTTTGACTCCGGCCATGCCGAGTTTGGCGCAGCGGTCGATTTCGGCGACGGCTGTTTCGGGGTCGCGGGGATCGACGAAAACGAAGCCGAAAAAGCGTCGGGATTGGTTCATGGCGTCGAGTGTGACGTCGTTGGCGAGTTTGATTTCTTCGGCGGTGACGGTTTCGGCGGTGATCGGGTTGGAGATGCCGATCCGTTCGATGCCGAGAAGATCGGCGGCGTGGAGCAGTCGTTCGACAGCGGCGGGGTCGGCGAGTCCGGGTTGGGGCCCGGTCCAGAGATGGTTGTGCATGTCAACGGCGTGGAACCGCGACGGGATTTTTTTCCACATATTCTCAAACCTCCATGTGTTAAAGTACTATGGTCAAGGGCAGTGCCCTTGCGCGGTTTCCAAAGGGCGCGGAGCCCTTTGGCGGTGTGCGAGGTGGAACCTCGCCGTTTTCACTCCGGGCGAAGCCCCAGCTCAAGAAGGCGGAACGAGTTCCGCCGCTGAGCCCGGCCCGAACGGAGGACGCGACTGCGTCCGAAGCGACTGTTCCGAAGCAACACGAAAAACTGCTTCGCTCAATCGCGCGTCGCAATTCGCGTTGCTCTTGCGCCGCTTGTTTCGCTCCCGCAGTGAGGCGTCGGCTCCGCCGACATTGGGGGGAGCGCTTCGCTTAGCTTCGCTCGCGTGGATCGCGAGCGACCAGCGTTTCGCCGCTGGACCACGCCTCCGTACGACGGAGGGCGGGGTTGGCGCTTCGCGCTTTTTTTGGGCCTGCGGCGCTTTTTTTTAGTTTTTTCTTTGTGAAGTGGTCAGCGTTACCTCGTCACCCGGCATGCACTCCGACAACAAATAATCCTTACCCAACTCCACCTTGGCAGGCAACTCCACGCGCAACCGCCCCGCATCACTCTGACTGTACGCCTCCCCCACCCACGTCTTCCCATCCGCCCCATACAACCCCAACTTCCCTCGCGCCAACACCAGCCGCGGCGAAACCGTCCCGGTCCGCAACCCCTCGTCAAAACTCTCAAACCGGAACCGCCCCCGCACCGGACACTGATCCAACAACGTCACCACCATCCCCGAAACCTCCCC
>JBFWIO010000260.1:0-5103 GCA_050255955.1 Victivallaceae bacterium | reverse complement strand
GCGGCGGCCTGAAGCAGGTGGGTTTTGCCGACTCCGCTCGCACCGTAGAGGTAAAGAGGATTGTAGAGACCGGGGCTCTCGACCGCGGCCCGCACCGACATGTACGCAAGGCGGTTCTCATCGCTGACGATGAAGTTGTCGAACGAGTGCTTGACCAGCGAGACCCGCTTGCTCTGACTGTCGTCCGGGACGGTTGCAACCGTGACCGGGGCGGCGGCTTTTTTTGCGGCGGGGGCGGGAGCCTGGACGGACGGAAGGTGGCCGGATTCAAAAAGGCAACTGAAATCCATGCCGTCGATGTCGGAGAGGACGTCGCCGAGGAGGTCGGAATAGTTTTCGACCAGCCATTCTCCATAGAAATCATCAGGCACGCCGAGTACCAGCACGCTTTCCTCTTCCAGCCGGAGCGGCGTCACCTGGGCGAACCACTGCCGATAGCATTGGAGGCTCTTTGATTGTAAACGGCCGGCCGCAATTGTCCATACCGACGAAGCCGATAGATCCCGCGTTTCCATTATCGTAATCTCTGCACTTAAGAGTTCGTTTCCATAATTCTGTCCGGTCCCGGTCCCGGTTCCCCCGCCGCGCCTTGATATTGGCGGCCCGCCTTTTTGCTGTAAGTTGTTAACAACTCGTGCGGCGCATCTCCAGTCCCGGTTTAAGATCGGGGATTGACTGGTTCAGGGCGGTTTCGCCGCCGGATTGCCGGTACTTGTCACAACTTTCACATCATCCGGTATTTTGCCCTTTTTTGAGGTCAAAACCGATCATTCCCCGCCCCTGTCCGGCAACCGATTCCGGGCAAGTTTCGCTAAAATTCTCCAATCTCGGCGAGATTGAGCAACTTACGAAACCCGCCCCCGAATCATGAACAGCTTATTAACAACTTATTAACAGCCTCCCGTTTCTTTGCCCGGGGCGCAACGTTAATCAATGTACTCGCTGATGCCGGATTGTCAACCGCCGGAATCGGACTTTTTTGGAAAAAAAATTACAAAAATTTTGATCGGGAACCTTGCATTTGGCGGGCAAAGTGTTTTTCGCTCCGGTGAGCGGGGGGATAGTTTACACCCGGAAACGCCCCCTGTCAAGCCGGAACGGCGGCAGCGGCGAAAAAAAGCGTCCGCCGAAATCCGGCCGTTTTGCCGGGGTGACGATTTGATTTTCCCGGATTGCATTATACTGTAATAAAGGGGACCTCCAAAAACCGGAAAACTTGGCTGCAAAATGCGTCTTTCGTTCGTATCCGCGACTTTGCGCGCACCTGGTTACCTCTTTTAGCCAGGTGCGCGCAAAATCACGGCTCCGAATCGAAATTCGCTATTTTTCAACTCAAGCCGGTTTTTAGAGGTACCCTGAAAAGAAGCAAACGCGAGTTGCCCGGTCGGGCGGAGGTGTTGACTTATGCTGTTGATTCGCAAGCTGGCGCGGATGGATCGCTCTTATACTCATTTCAAACGGTATGTGGAGATCGTCGATGCTCTCTTCGGCTTCGGACTTGAGCACGTCGCCGACTCGATCAAGGCGACCCGGCGCAAGCATCAGTGGTGCTGGCGGCGTTTTCGCGGCCAGACTTGCCGGATCGAGCTGCCGCCGAGCAACGCCGAGCGGATGCGGCTCTTGCTTGAATCGCTCGGCCCGACTTTCGTCAAACTCGGGCAGGTGCTTTCTTCGCGTCCAGACCTGGTTTCCCACGAGATGATCGCCGAACTGGTCAAGCTGCAGGACCGGGTTCCCGGCTTCCCCTGGGACGAGGCGCAAAAGATCATTGAGGACGAGCTCAAACGTCCGGTCGATAAACTCTTTCGCTCGATTGAGCACGAACCTTTTGCCGCCGCCTCGATCGGTCAGGTTCACCGCGCCGTGACATGCGACGGCCAGGACGTGGTGGTCAAAGTCCAGCGACCGGGCATCGAACGCAAAATCAAAATCGACCTTGAAATCCTCTACCACCTCGCCGGCCGGCTGGAGAAATCCGACCCCGAAATGGCGGTGCTCCATCCCTCCGGGATCGTCGAAGAGTTTTCGCACGTGCTCACCCGCGAACTCAATTACATCGTCGAAGCCACCCACGCGAGGCGCTTCGCCGACGACATGGCCGAACAGCCCGGCATCCGGCCGATGAAAGTGTACGACGAACTCTCTTCATTGCGTGTTATCACCATGGGATTCGTCACCGGCACCGCCGCCAATATCGTAGTCAAATCCGACGAACTCCGCGCCCGCTTCGACCTGGTCAAAATCGCCCGCCACGGCGCCGACGCGGTGATGGCGCAGATTTTTGAACACGGCTTTTTCCACGCCGATCCCCACGGCGGGAACATCCTGCTGGCCGACGACGGGATGCTCACTTTCATCGATTTCGGCATGATGGGCCGGGTCACCGAGGAGGAGCGCGACGACTTTATCCGCGTCGTCCAGTCGATCTTGCGCAAGGATCACCAGCGTCTCACCCACTCCATCATGCACCTGGCCGAACCCGGCGAGACCCGCCCCGACCTGACGCTGCTGGAGCGCGACCTCGGCGATCTGGTCGAGGAGAATCTCTTCCTGCCGCTCGATAAACTCAGTCTGGCCCGCATCCTCGAACAATTGATGCAAGTGATGCGCCGCCACCAGCTCACATTGCGCCCCAATCTCTTTGTGATGTTCAAAGCCCTGATGACCATCGAACAACTCGCGCGCGACTGCGACCCCAACCTCCAGATCCTCGAAGTCCTCGAAAGCGCAATGCGCAAAGCCGGCCGCAAACGCTTCAATTTGCGCCGACTCTACTACAAAGCCGAAAACGCCGCCGAAGACGTGTATACCCTCCTCGCCGACCTTCCGAGCGTCGCCCACAGCCTGGTCGAGAAAATCGACGAAGGCAACCTCTCGGTCAAACTCCAACACCAGGGCCTCGACCCGTTGCGCGATACCATCCACCACGCCTTCAACCGCCTCGCCTACGCCGTCGTGCTCGCCAGCCTCATCATCGGCTCCAGCCTGATCGTCCTCGCCAAAATCCCCCCCCACTGGCGCGATATCCCCATCCTCGGCATCTTCGGCTACATCTTCGCCGCCCTCCTCGGCTTCGGCATGCTGCTGCGCTCCATGCGCAACAAAAACTGACATCCGCAAACAACCCGCCTCCCGCACGGGGGAGAGAGCAAAAATTTTGAGGAAATTTTTTCTCCCTCCCCCGAACCCCCTCCTTCTTTTCAAACCTTTTCATGTCCGGCGCTTTTTCTTTTTTGCGATGCAAAAAAGAAAAAGCGCAGTACGTAAAAGTTTTTGTAAAAGATGAGGGGGGTCGGGGGAGAAGAAAGAAACTTTTTTCAAAAAGTTTTGTCTTCTCCCCCGTGCGGGAGGCGGGTTATTTGTTGTTGAAGAAGTCGTTGACGGCGGCGGTGAGGTTGTCGACGATGGTGAGGTTGTCGGGGGTGCCTTTGGCGATGGTTTTTTGGCCGTAGCCGGTGCGGACGAGGTAGGTTTTGGCGCATCCGGCGGCCTGGCCGGCTTCGAGGTCGGTGAGTCGGTCGCCGACCATGAAGGATTTGGCGGGGTCGATATTGAAGTCGCGGATGGCGGCCTGGAGCATACCGGGGGCGGGTTTGCGGCAGTTGCAAGTTCCGGTGTGTTCGGGGTGGTGGGGACAAAAATAGATGGCGTCCCAGGCGGCGTTTTCGGCGGCGAGGAGTTCGCTGATGCGGGCGTTGACGGCGTGGAGGTCGGCTTCGGTGTAGAGATCTTTGGCGATGCCGGCCTGGTTGGTGACGACGATGACTTTCCAGCCGTGCCGGCGGATTTCGCGGATGGCGGCGCCGACGCCGGGGATGAGGACGGCTTTGTGGACTTCGTGGAGGTAATGGACTTCTTCGTTGATCACTCCGTCGCGGTCGAGGAAAGCGGCGCCAACCATGTCAAAGATCCTTTCGTCGGGGTTTTGTCATTGCGATAAGATACTCTCGGAACTGCAAAAAGGCAAGGGGGTGTCGGGGCATAAAAAAAGCAAACGCATCCATCGGGGGGCGGAGACGGGAGGTTGAATTCCCGTCACCCGATGGAGGCGAATGCCAAAATCATCAGAGTTTTTCGACGCCGTCAACGAAGACTTTTTTGACTTTAAAGGCTTCGTCGAGGAAGACGAGGTCGGCGAAATAGCCGGGGCTGATCCGGCCGTGGTTATGGAGATTGAGTGACTGCGCCTGAGTGAGCGAGGTCGATTTGACCAGTTCTTTGAGCGGCAGTCCGGTGACTTCGTGGACGTTGCGCAGGGCGTCGGCGAGTTGGAGGGTGCTGCCGGCGAGGGCGCCGTTGGAGGCGAGCCGGGCGGCGCCGTCTTTGACGATCACGGCGAGGCCGCCAAGTTCGGACATCCCGTCCGGGAGGCCGGAGGCGCGCATGGCGTCGCTGATGAGTTGAACGCGGTCCGCGCCTTTGATTTTGAAGACGAGCCGGATCATGTCGGAACAGATATGGAGTTTGTCGCAGATGAGTTCGATGAAGACGTCTTCGTTGAGCAGACCGGCGCCGACCAGGCCGATGTCGCGGTGGTGGAGCGGGGTCATCTGGTTGCAGAAGTGGCTCAAATTGACCAGTCCGTGGTTATGGGCGGCGTTGAAGTCGGCGCAGGTGCCGGCGCTGTGGACGCAGGAGGGGGTGATGTTTTCGGAGAGGAGCTCGGCGGCAAAGGCGGCGCCGCCCTCGACGTCGATGGCGTAGGAGACTTTGAGTACCGGGAAGATTGCCGCGAGGCGTTTGACTTCGGCGAGATCGGGTTTGCGGACGAAGTCGGGGTTTTGGGCGCCGAGGCATTTGGGATGGATGAAGGGTCCTTCGAGGTGGACGCCGGGGACTTTGCAGCCGATGGAGCCTGCGGCGACGTAGGCGCGGGCGGTGGCGAGTGAGGCGGCGAGCTGTTCTTCCGGGAGGGTCAGGGTGGTGGGAAGAAAGGTGGTGACGCCTTCTTTGAGTTTATCGACGGCGATGGTGGTGATGGCTTTTTCGGTGGCGTCGCAGAAGTCGCAGCCGCTGCGGCCGTGGCAATGGACGTCGATGAAGCCGGGCATGACCATGTGGTTTTGGGCGTCGATAGTTTTGTCGGCGGCGGGGAGGGTGTCG
>JBFWIO010000259.1:0-5136 GCA_050255955.1 Victivallaceae bacterium | reverse complement strand
ATTTGCATTTTCATACGCGTGTGATTATATTGTTGGCTGACGCGACCGGTTTTCCGGGCGTATCTTCGCCATGGACGATGGGTCGATATTTTTTTGCAAGCATTGGTTATACGTATAAATAGAAAGACTCCGATGAATCAGCGCGAAATTGCCGAAAAGTTGAAAATTTCACAGGCGACAGTTTCACTGGCACTGAAGAATTCCACCAAAATTTCGCCGGAGTTGCGCGAAAGCGTCCGCAATCTTGCCGTTGCCACCGGCTACCAGCCCAATCTGGCAGGTCAGATGCTGCGGCAGGGACGCAGCAACGCGGTCGGGGTTTTGTTCCCGTCGTTCACCAATCTCTTTTATTCCGAACTTTTTCAGGAATTGCAGAGACAGTTGATGGCGGACGGGTATTTGCTCTGCCTGACCCGCGCCGATTCGAACGCCGACCTTGCCGAAGCAGTCGAAAAACTTCGCGCCATGAAAGTCTGCGCGGTGATCGCGCTCGGTCAGATGGCGGGTCCGCTGTTTGAATTGCTCCGCGCCGAGATTCCGCTGATCATCTACGGCGGCGACGAAAAGCTTGAGATTCCGGTAAGTCAGGTGCTCCCGGACCGGTTCCGGGGAGGCTTCGAATTGACGACCTTTCTGATTGAGCGCCGCCACCGCCGCCGGATCGCCTTTGTCGGTTGCAGCAACCCGGCTGAGTTGCGGTTCCGGGGGTACCTTGCGGCGCTCGCCGGCTCCGGACTGGAATTCCGGCCGGAACTGGTGATCGCCCCCTCGGCGCAGGCGGCCGACGGATATTTGATGATGATTCAACTACTCGCCGCCCATCCCGAAGTCGATGCGGTATTCTGCCACAACGATGAAACCGCGCTCGGCGCAATGCGCGCCGCCCTTGAGCTCCGGCGGCGGATCCCCGAAGACCTCACAGTGGTCGGCTTCGACAACATCAGCATCGGCCGATTCCTGACTCCGTCGCTGACCACCGTGGAGCAACCGCGCGCCGCCATCGCCGAAGCCCTCGCCGCAAGTCTCCGCACCGCCGTCGCCGAACCCGGCAAACATCAGTTTCATTCGATTCCCTGCCGCCTGATCGAGCGGGAATCATAAATAAAGGATCTGCCCATGGAAATCAGCCCGAAACACCGCTGGCGGAGACTCACTCCGGACGACGCCCACTACTTTTTCGGCTACTACGACCGCAATCCGTGGGACCCGGCGCAGCAGCAGCATCTGGTGCTCAAGGTCGCCCAGTGCGACCACCTGCCGCAAGTCGGCGAGACCGCCGAAATCGGCCTGCTCGACCGCCACGGCAACTACCGGCCGCAAACCGTCACCCGGGCCTGGAATCACCAGCAGGGCGCGATGGAGCTTTTTCTCCCCCGCCGCCCCGGACACTTCATCTACAATGACTTCGACACAGAAACAGAAAAAGTGGTTTGCAGGATATTCGCAGTTGACCAAGGTGTCGCCGGCACCTTTGCCGATCCGGTTTACGCGATCACCCGTGACGGACGTTACGGCGTTTCGCTCGACTTCAGCCGCATTCCCCGGCGCGGCTACAGCTACGCCGATGCGGCGCTGCCGCCCGATTTGTGGCCGGCCGACCTCGACCGGAGCGGGATCAAGCTGATCGACCTTGAGACCGGCGCGAGCCGGCTTGTTGCAAGCTGCCGCACCATGATCGAGCGCCATCCCTTCGGCTACGGCTTGTCCGGCAAGCGGCTCTGGCTCAACCACGCGATTTTCAACTGCGACGGCACTCGCCTCCTCTGGCTGCTGCGGCAATGCGACGAAAACAACCGCAGCGGAGTTTTCTGGCGCACGTTCATGTACACGTGTGCGATCGACGGCAGCGATGTCGAGTGCATTCTCCCCGATGTTTACTGGAACGGCAATATCTCGCACCAGATCTGGGGGCGGACCCCGCGCGAAATCCTGATCGACGCCAACTGGAACGGCGAAGGATTCGAAGCGGTCGTTTTCGACGAAAGCCGCCGCCCCTTTGTCGGGCGCCGCATTTCTCATCACACCGGCAAGATGGGGCACATGGTCTTCTCTCCCGACGGCACCCGGCTGCTTGCCGACAGCTATCCGGACGGCGAAGGCTTCCAGACCCTGACGCTGATCGACAGCGCGAGCGGCGAATACCGCGAGCTCGGCCGTTTCCGCCACCGGCAACCGCCGGGAACCGCCGTAGACGTCCGCTGCGACCTTCATCCCCGCTGGAGTCCGGATGGCCGGACCGTCACCGTCGATTCGATTCATGACGGCCGCCGCGCCGTTTATCTACTTGAATTACAAAGCTGAAGGAAACCACCAAACATGTTCAACGCCTATCCTCATTACCCGTCCCGACGCGAAATTCAACTCCCCTCGCTATGGGATTTCGCCTTTGCCGAGACCACCGCCGAACTTGCCTCACCGGTTTGGGAAGAGCTGCAATTCAACGACGCGATGGCCGTCCCCGGCGTCTTCGACACCGCGATCGAAGCTCCGGCGCGGCGCGGCGTCGGGTTTTACCGGACCCGATTCGATGCCCGGCCGGGTGCGACTTTGCAACTGAAAATCGGCGGTCTCGGCCTCAAAGGAGCAATTTTTGCCGACCGGAAGCTGATCGGAATCGACGATCTTCCCTACTCCGGATTGAGTTATTTCTTCACCCCGGAGGGCGGCGGCGTTCACGAGCTGGTGATCGCCGTGGACAACCGGCTCGACTTCACGCCTGAAAGTCTTTTCGCCCAATTTTACGATTACTACGGTCATGGCGGCATCTATCGTGAAGTGACGTTGCACGAACTCCCCGAAAACGCCATTGACCGGGTCCGGGTCGAAACCCTCGATGAAACCGGAAATGTCCGTTTGACCGTGCTCTTTCATCAACCCTTGAACGGAAAAATCGAAGCGGCGCTCGCCATCAACGGCAGCGGAGCCGCGCCGCTTTCGCTCGAAGTCATCAACGGCAAGGCGATGCTCGAAAAACATTTCCGCCTGCCATACTGGTCAGACGAAACGCCGCACTTGCACACGCTCGAACTTGCCACTGCAAATGACCGCGTCGTCGAGCGCTTCGGCTTGCGGACGGTGCGCACCGCAGACGGGCAGATCCTCCTCAACGGCCGTCCGGTGATCCTGCGCGGCTACTGCCGCCACGAGAGCCACCCGTTATTCGGACCGGCATTGCCGCCGCAGCAGATCCGCGAAGACGTCGCCTTGCTCAAGCAACTAAACTGCAACTTCGTACGCGGCAGTCACTACCCCCAGAGCCAGCTTTTCCTCGATCTCTGCGACCAGTACGGCATCCTGGTCTGGGAAGAGGGTATCGGCTGGGGCGACCGCGAGGACCGGCTGTGCAACAGGCGCTTCAACGAGCTCCAGCTCGCCCAGCTCGCACCGATGGTGCACAACAGCTTCAACCATCCCGCGGTAATCATCTACGGCGTACTCAATGAGGGCGACTCCAAACTTCCCGCCGGACGGGAGATTTACCGCAAGCTGCTGACCGAACTGCGGCGGCTCGACTCCTCGCGGCTGGTCACCTTTGCCTCGATGTTCCCGCGCGAAGACATCAACTTTGACCTGGTTGACATCGTCAGCATCAACATGTATCCCGGCTGGTACGCCGCCGACAGCGAGCAATTCCGCCCGCTCGGCGAAATACAGGCCCGGATCGACGAACTCGGCTCGATGCTCAAAGACAATCCTTTGCTTCGCGACAAGCCGTTCATCATCAGCGAAATCGGCGCTGGAGCGATCTACGGCTGGCGCGACCGCTTCGCCGCGCATTGGAGCGAGGAGTATCAGCGCGACTATCTGGAGACGGTCTGCGAAATCTTTCGCCGCGACCACCGCATCGCCGGGCTGGCGCTCTGGCAGTTCTGCGACGGCCGGACCTATTCGAGCTCCCGCGCCCTCGGCCGCCCGCGCGCCTTCAACAACAAGGGAACTTTTGACGAATACCGACGTCCAAAACTGGCGTTTGACACCGTCCGCAAAATCTTCGGTGAAATGAAGAATTCCGGACGGCTATCGTAAATCGGGGCAAAAAAAAACGGGGCATACGCCCCGCTTTTTTTGTCCGGCTTACCGTCCGGTCAGCGGCATACTGGGCTCCATCGGGAACCAGTCATACCAGCGATCGAGATATTCATTGACCGACCGGCTCGAAGCATGGCCATCGAGGAAAGTCGCATTCTGTTTGCCGAGATGGTAGGTCGACACCATCGGAGCGGTGTAGATCGCGTTCACGTTGGCGTTGAGCGAAGCGTCGGTGGAGGAGGCGATTTTGGAAATATAGGTGATCCAGGAATAGGCACTTCCAGCCAACGCCTCGGTGCGGGCAAGGGTGAAAACATTATAATAGAACTGCGCCGCGCTGTCCACTATGTGAATTTTGGTCGAGGCGTTCTTGGCCCGTCCGATTTTGACCCCCTTGTATTCGACCCCGGAGCGGGTCGGCGAGGGAAAGTAACCGCAGCAGGCATTGATGCTGTAACCGATCGCCTGATCCGGCGAAGTATTCGACGGACAGGTCAACGCACTATTTGCTTTGACTGGAGTCGTACCGCCGCCGATGGCTTTGGCGAAATTCTGGTAGACATACCAGCGCAGCGAAGTCCCACTGGTTCCGGCCGGGTTCACCGAGGCGAAAAACATGATGTCGTCATTATCAATGGCATACATCTGGGCAGCGCTCCCGATCTGGCGCGTATTGCCGAGGCATTTGGTGGTTTTGGCCGTTTCCCGGGCCCGGTTCAACGCCGGCAAGAGCATCGCTGCCAGAATTGCGATAATCGCGATGACCACAAGAAGCTCGATCAGGGTGAACATCGAAAAGCTTTTTCTCATTTTCCGTCTCCATTAAAATCCGAGTTGAGTTGCTATGTCGATATTTTAACGAATTTTTTCGAAAACGGAAAAAATAAATCGGTTTTTTGCTCTGATTATCGATCCAATATCGTTCCAATTGATCCATTAGGCAGGATCAGTTTTCCAGCCACACTCTGATTGCGGCCCGGGGATTCGGGAAACTGTAACCGACGCAAAAGTTCTTCAAAAGCGATTCTCCCCATTTCATCCCAGTCGACCGCAATAGTCGGGAACGGATGGTATTCTGGATTGATCAGCCGCTTGCCATCCACCCCG